>CAZJAY010000236.1:0-3159 GCA_964543915.1 uncultured Methylocystis sp.
CCGCCGCGCCGTTGGGGCCGCGAAAAACAATGGGACAATTGATCTGCCCGCCGCTCATGTAAAGCGTCTTGGCGGCGGAGTTGACGATGTGGTCGATGGCCTGCATCGAAAAGTTGAATGTCATGAATTCAACGATTGGCCGCAGACCCGCGAAGGCCGCGCCAACGCCGATGCCGGCGAAGCCATATTCGGTGATCGGCGTATCGACGACGCGCCGTGGGCCGAATTCCTGGAGCAGCCCCTGGGTGATCTTGTAGGCGCCCTGATATTCGCCGACTTCTTCGCCCATCACAAAGACGTCCGGATGGCGTCGCATCTCCTCGGCCATCGCGTCGCGTAGCGCTTCACGCATGGTCATCGGGATCATGGTCGTGCCGGCGGGCGTTTCCGGGGTCGCGGACGGCGCCACAAACGGCGCAGGCGCGGCTGCGGGCGCAGGGACCGGGCGAGGCGGCGGTTCGCCAGCAACCTGCGCGGCGTCCCGGTCGCCCGGTAATTTCGCGGGCGGTACGACAGCCTCTATTGCGGCGGCGTCCTCACCCTCTTCCGCAATGACCGCGATCGGCGTGTTGACCGCGACATTATCGGTGCCGCCGGGGACGAGAATGCGCGCGAGGACGCCCTCATCGACCGCTTCGACTTCCATCGTCGCCTTGTCAGTCTCGATTTCGGCGATGACGTCGCCCGCCTTGACCGGATCGCCTTCGTTTTTGAGCCACTTGGCGAGCTTGCCCTGCTCCATTGTCGGGGAAAGCGCCGGCATGAGGACGTTGATGCTCATTACGTCTTTCCCTCAGGCCAGAACATCGGTGTAAAGCTCGGAGGGATCGGGCTCACGATCCGTTGTCGCATATTCAGCCGCTTCGGCGACAATCTTGCGAACGGCGGCGTCGATCTTTTTCAATTCGTCCTCGCCAATGCCCGCCGCGAGCAGCCGCGCGCGCACCTGTTCGATTGGATCGTGCTCTTCGCGCATCCGCTCGACCTCTTCCTTCGAACGGTATTTCGCCGGATCGGACATGGAATGGCCGCGATAGCGATAGGTGAGCACTTCCAGCAGATAAGGCCCCTTTCCGGAGCGACACCAGTCGATCGCCTCCGTCGCGGCCGCTTTGACCGCGCGCACGTCCATGCCGTCGACCTGCCTTGCGGGGATCGCGAAAGCGGCGCCGCGCCGATAGCATTCCGTCTGCGCCGTCGCGCGATTGATCGCCGTTCCCATCGCGTAGCGATTGTTCTCGATGATGAAGACGATCGGCAGTCGCCAGAGCGCCGCCATATTAAAGGTCTCGTACACCTGACCCTGATTGGCGGCGCCCTCGCCGAAGAAGGCGAGCGAAACGCGCCCGTCGTCGCGATAGGCGTTGGCGAAGGCGACGCCGGCGCCAATTGGCGCCGGCGCGCCGACAATGCCATGCCCGCCATAGAAATTTTTCTCGCGGGAGAACATGTGCATAGAGCCGCCCTTGCCTTTGGAGTAGCCGCCTCGCCGCCCGGCGAGTTCGGCCATGACTCCTTTCGGCTCCATGCCCATCGCCAGCATGTGGCCGTGATCACGGTAGCTGGTTGTGAACTGATCGCCGTCGCGCGCGGCCATCTTCGCGCCGATGACGACAGCTTCCTGGCCGATATACAGGTGACAGAAACCGGCGATGACGCCCATGCCATAGAGTTGGCCAGCTTTTTCCTCGAAACGCCGGATAAGCAGCATTTCCCGGAACGCCGTCAGGTCTTCTTCGCGTGTGAATGACGCGACCGCGCTGCTGGAAGCAGCTTCGCTCTCGTTCGTCATGGGCTGTGTGCGGCCTCCTGCCGTTCAACTGGGGAACCGGCTTAAACATAGTAGCAAATCGCGCCCGGAAAAACGAGCGCACGGGCTCCCATTGCGCATCCGCCGGATTGGCGGTCGTCAGCGCGCGTTTAACTGGGTCTGGAGCTCCTCGGCGAAGCCGGCGATACGTTTCGCATTCGCGCCGAAATCATGCCGGCCGTGACGCGTCGCCGACCGCAGGTCAAGGCGCGTCTGACCGACGAGCGGGCGAAGGCGAACGGTCACGTCCTCGTCCAGCCCCATAATCAGACTCTGGTCCAGAAAATCCGCATGAGCGTCGCCGGTGCGCCCGCCCGCCGGGCGCTGGTCGATCAGCCGCCAGCCGACCGCCTTTGCGGTCTTGAGCACAAGGGCGAAGGCCTCCTCGACATCCATATCGAGCACGATTGGCTCGACTTCCGGATAGGCTTCGACCTGTCCCAGTCGCGCGCGGTCGGAGAAGTCAGCCGGGAGATAACCGCCGCGCGCCTCGAAAGCCGCGCGGGAAAGCGAGAAATAAGGCGGGTTGGCGACATCCGTTGAAATATCCGCGAGGATGGGAAGACGCATCGCCTCGAAAGCAAGGTATGCAGGCCAGGCGAGCGTGAGCAGCGCGACAAACGCGCCGGCGGCCGCAACCCCTGCGCCCCGTCGTCCCGTGCGCCAGATGACTACGCAGGCTGCGCCGACCAGCAGTAGCGCGACAAGGGCGAGGCCAACGGCCGCCCCAAGCGAGGCGAGCGCCGATGCGCCGTCAATCACATGAAGCCGCACGAGCGCGACAGCCATGGCTGCGACGATGGCGGCGAAAACCGCGATATGGCGACTCCACAAAGCCGATCGTGACCACGGTTCGAGCGGAATATGTCGGTGCATTCGAAAGTTCCCGAACCGGCAAGCAAATCGCGAAAGACGCGATTCTTTAGAGGATCGTTAAGGAGAATACGGCATTTTTTGGACCGGGGTCGACATTTCGTCGACCTCTGTCAGTCGGCGGGCGTCTCATGTCGGATCAGTTTTCGATCGAGTTTAATCAGGAACAGAAAAGCGGCCATCCGCACGATCTGCTGGCGCGCCTGTACCGCGAAATCGGCATATCGGCGGTCGCGGCGGCGCTTGAAATCTCGCGTCTGCCGACTGAAGCCCCCGTGGCGCCGGTCAGCCTCGACGCGCATCGGGTCGCCATCTCCCCCAAACCCGAACAAAGCGATATCGCGGCGTGACGCCCCGGCGGCGTCAATAAAAACGGCGCGGGATTTCTCCCGCGCCGCAGGAATTCGGACGCTTTGACCGTCCGCGGTCCGTTCGCCTTTATTCGATGATGGACGCGACGACGCCGGCGCCGACGG
>CAZJAY010000237.1:0-3098 GCA_964543915.1 uncultured Methylocystis sp.
CGGACATCCCCCCCATCACGCGCGACACTGTTCGCCGCAAACTCAAGGCGATGGAGAAGCGCGGCTGGCTGGAGCAAACGCCCAATGCTTCATGGCGTCTCGCCACGAAGGGCAATCATATCAAGGTGCGCGACGATCTGGCCGATCTTGACCGGCGAACGCTGGAGAATTTCGTGAAAGTGGTCGGCCGCGTGAGGGAAAAGCTCTGATGGTTTTCTGACACGCGTCACCTGGCGCCGTTTTCCGCACCGCGTAAGGCGCTTGGCGACGATCGTCAGGCGAGGCCCCTCAGACCGAAAAGATAGCCCGCGACCGTGGCGCTCATGCATGTCGCGAGGGTTCCTGAAAGGATCGAGCGTAAGCCGAGCGTGAGAATTTCGGCGCGCCGTTCGGGAAGCATCGCGTTCAGTCCGCCGACGATAATGCCCATGCTGCCGAAATTCGCGAAACCACAGAGTGCGTAGGTCAGGATCAGTCGGCTTTTCGTTGACAGCGCATCAGCGGCAAGCGCGCCAAGATCGCGATAGGCGACAAATTCGTTGAGCACGGTTTTTGTCGCCATGAGCGCGGCGGCGACTTCGGTCTCCGGCCATGGCACGCCCATGAGCCAGACGACGGGCCGGAAGGGCAACGCAAAAAGCATTTGAAGACTCGCATGCGTGTCGTCGCCGAGCGGCAGAAGCGCCAAAAGCATATTAACGAGGGTTACGAGTGCGATCGTCGTCAGAAGCACGCTGACGATGCCGACAATCGGCGCAATTCCATCCGCAACGCCTCGAATAAGCGCGTCAAACGCGCCAACCGGCGGGTCGACGACGGTCAGCTCGATATTCGCGGCTTCGGTCTGCGGCGCCCATGGCGACATAATCGCCGCGATAGCGAGCGCGGCGGGCGTCGCGATCACGGAGGCGATCAGAATATGTCCCATCGCATCGGCGAGAAGCGGCGCGAGAAAGCCGGCGTAAATAACCATGACGGTGCCGGCGACCCCGGCCATGCCGCAACTCATCAGAGCGAAGATTTCGCCGCGCGCCATGTGCGACAAATAGGGGCGGATCAGTAGCGGTGCCTCGATCATGCCGACAAGGATATGCGCGGCCGCGCCGACCGCCAGCGGACCGCTGATCCCCATCGCCCGGCGCAGAACCCATGCGAAGGCGTCGCAGACACGTTGCAGCAGCCCCCAATGGAAAAAAAGCGATGCGAGCGCGGAAATCGTCAGCACCATCGGCAGCGCCCGAAAGGCGAGGATAAAGCTCGCGTCAGGCGATTTTGTCTCGAAAGGGGCGCCGCTGCCGCCGAGATAGCCGAAAACGAATCCGGCGCCCGCATCCGTCGCGGTTTGAAGCGCGTGCGCCGCGCGGCTGGCCAGCAGCAGCAGACCGGTCGCCGGGGGAAAGAAGACGAAGAGCAGCGCCGCGCCGATTTGCAGGGAAAGTCCGCCGGCGACAATGCGCCACGGAATCCTGCGACGGTCCTCGCTGAACAGGAGGGCGATCAGCAGAAAGCAACAGATCGCAAGCAGTGCGCGTCCGAAATCGCCCATGGCCTTCGCACCTGTCGTTCGGGGCTCCCCGACATCCCGCAAGGTCGCCGCGCCGACGCTGACGTTACAAAAAGGGCGAGGTGAAGCGAAAGGACTGGAAAAATGGTCGGAGTGGCGGCCCGAACATCCAGTCATTTTCAGCCATTTAGCTCATCCGAGCTTCTCTTTCCTTATCAGTGCCTTAACATCTTCTAGTCTATTCCAGCCTCCACCACAGTGTGATATTCTCGCCAGAGAAACGTGGAGCCATGTGTGGAGTAAATCGCCCGGCAAATTTGTGGAGTTCAGATTTTGGGACGCCTCACCGCTCATTCCATACGAAAATTGTCCGCGGGAAAACATGCCGACGGCGGCGGCCTGTATCTTTTTGCAGATGAGCGGTCCAACGAGTTCTGGGTCTGGAACTTCATTTTTTCGTGGAACGGTCGCCGCCCCACGATGGCCCTCGGTTCCCTCCGCGACATGACGCTTGCAGACGCCCGCGCCGCCGCTGCCGCCGCTCGTGCACAGGTCCGCGCCGGCGTGAACCCCATCGATGCCCGGAAAGCTGAGCGCCGAATAGCCGCCGGGGCGTCGTTCGGAGATGTCGCGGATGAATACTTCAAATCGAAGTCGTCGGAATATCGGAACGATAAATACAGGGGCATGGTCGAGCGCGCACTCACCAAGACGCTGGCCCCAATCCGCAAATTGCCGGTCGCCGACGTCGGGCTCGAAGATGTGCTTCGCGTGCTCAAGCCGGTTTGGATTGCAACGCCGGAAACCGGCAAACGCCTGCGTGAAAAAATCGAGGCCATACTGGATGCGGCCACGGCCAAGGGCCTGCGGACTGGCGACAACCCCGCACGGTGGCGTGGTCATCTCGAACATCTCCTTCCGAAGCGCCAAGCCATCGCAAAAAAGCATCACGCCGCAATGCCCTATCGCGACGTGCCGGAGTTTATGCGCCGCCTGCGTGAAGTCGAGACCGTCGCCGCGCTAGCGCTGGAGTTCGCCATCCTGACCGCGGCTCGTTCCGGCGAAGTATTCGCGGCGACGTGGTGCGAAATTGATTTCGATGCCAAAGTCTGGACGCTGTCACCGGAACGCATGAAAGCGGGCCGAGAGCACCGCGTGCCCGTGTCCGATGCTGCGATTGCCGTCCTAGCAAAGATGAAGACAATCCAGCGCGACGATTGGATTTTCCCCGGACAGCGGAAGGGCAAACATCTCAGCCATATTTCGATGGCGAAAATTCTAGAACGCTTGAACATCACCGGCGCAACGCCACACGGTTTCCGGTCATCCTTCCGCGATTGGGCGGGCAACGAAACAAATGTGCCACGGGAAGTGTGTGAGGCCGCGTTAGCACACTCGGTCGGCGACAGCGCGGAGCAGGCCTACCGCCGTGACACTGCTCTCGAAAAGCGCAGAAATCTCATGGCGATGTGGAGCGATTTCGTCGGCGGCGGCAACGTTGTGCCGCTCCGGCGAAACGCCTAAATTCAGTTTGCGCGGATAGGCCGGCCAGCCGACAAGTTTCGTTGCCCACGAAATTTCCGCGCAATCCTTT
>CAZJAY010000238.1:0-3049 GCA_964543915.1 uncultured Methylocystis sp.
TCCTGACGCAGTAATGCACGCTTCGCCCGCGCTCCTCCGGAGCGCGGGCGGGTTTTTTTAACGGGGCGTTTTTTCGATAGATCCGGAAGCTTCGTCGCCTGAGCGGCGTGGCGTTTCGCGTCTCCTGAAGAAAAGTCTCGCGACAGGGTGAAGGGCGGCGTTGAGACGCCGTTCCGCCGGAATGGGCGCCGCCTGTTCTGGCCGACAATAAAAACCCGGCGCCTTCGGGCTGTCCGGGAAACACCAAGGAGAAGAGTGATGTCAAAATCGAAAAGCGGGGGAGCGGTCGGCCCGTTCAACTCCGTCGCCGAGGCGGCGGGTTGCGTTCAGGCCACCGACTGGATGCTTCTTGTTCTGCTGTTCTTCGCCGTTCTTGGCGGCTATCACGTCCACTTCATGCTGACGGCGGGCGACTGGGACTTCTGGATTGACTGGAAGGATCGTCGTATGTGGCCGACGGTTGTGCCGATTCTGGGCGTGACCTTCTGCGCGGCGTCGCAGGCTTTCTGGTGGGTTAACTTCCGTCTTCCGTTCGGCGCGGTTTTCGCGGCGCTCGGCCTCCTGATTGGCGAGTGGATCAACCGCTACGTCAACTTCTGGGGCTGGACGTGGTTCCCGATCAGCCTGGTTTTCCCGTCTGCCCTGATCGTTCCGGCGATCTGGCTTGACGTGATCCTGCTTCTGTCGGGTTCCTATGTGATCACGGCGGTTGTCGGTTCGCTTGGCTGGGGTCTGCTGTTCTATCCGAACAACTGGCCGGCGATCGCCGCCTTCCATCAGGCGACGGAGCAGCATGGTCAGCTGATGACGCTGGCGGATCTGATTGGTCTGCACTACGTCCGCACGTCGATGCCGGAATATATCCGCATGGTCGAGCGCGGCACGCTGCGCACCTTCGGTAAGGACGTTGTGCCGGTTGCGGCGTTCTTCTCCGGCTTCGTGTCGATGATGGTTTACTTCCTGTGGTGGTTCATGGGCCGCTGGTATTCGACGACCAAGCGGATCGAGACGATCTAAGGAATAACGCATAAATCGCCGCGAGCGGGGCGCATTCCTTCGGGAAACTCCCGCTCGCGGATGAAACAAGCGGCTGGCGCGCGCGGCGCCGGCCGGGAGAGAAAACCTGGGAGGTTTGTAAATGAAAAAGCTAGTCAAGCTGGCCGCCATTGGCGCGGCGGCGGCTGTGGCGGCGACGCTTGGGGCGATTGCTCCGGCCTCGGCGCACGGCGAGAAGTCCCAGCAGGCGTTCCTTCGCATGCGCACGCTGAACTGGTATGACGTTGCGTGGTCGAAGACGACGGTGAACGTCAACGAAGAGATGATTCTTTCCGGCAAGGTTCACGTCTTCTCGGCGTGGCCGCAGGCGGTTGCGAATCCGCGCGTGTCGTTCCTGAACGCCGGCGAGCCCGGCCCGGTTCTGGTCCGCACGGCGCAGTTCATTGGCGAGCAGTTCGCGCCGCGTTCGGTTTCGCTTGAGATCGGCAAGGACTATGCGTTCTCGGTCAATCTGCGCGGTCGTCGCGCGGGTCGCTGGCACGTTCACGCCCAGATCAACGTTGAGGGCGGCGGTCCGATCATTGGCCCCGGCCAGTGGATTGAGATCAAGGGCGACATGAAGGACTTCACCGATCCGGTGACGCTCCTTGACGGTTCGACGGTTGACCTCGAGACCTACGGCATCAGCCGCGTCTATGCGTGGCATCTTCCGTGGATGGCGGTTGGCGCTGCGTGGATTTTCTTCTGGTTCATCCGGAAGGGCATCATCGCGAGCTACATCCGCGTCGCTGAAGGCCGTGCGGACGAAGTCATGGGCGACGACGACCGCCGTATCGGCGCGATCGTTCTGGCTCTGACGATCCTCGCGACGATCGTTGGCTATGCCGTGACGAACTCGACCTTCCCGCGCACGATCCCGCTTCAGGCCGGCCTTCAGAAGCCGCTGACGCCGATCACGACGGAAGGCACGGTTGGCGTAGGCAAGGGCATCACGACCGAGCTGAAGGGCGGCGTCTACAAGGTTCCGGGCCGTGAGCTGACGATCAACGTCAAGGTCACGAACAACACCAGCGAGCCGCTGCGTCTCGGCGAATACACCGCCGCTGGCCTGCGCTTCCTGAACCCGGACGTGTTCACGACGAAGCCGGACTTCCCGGACTATCTGCTGGCTGACCGTGGCCTGTCGACCGACGCGGCTCCGATCGCGCCCGGCGAGACCAAGGACATCGTTGTCAAGATCCAGGATGCGCGCTGGGATATCGAGCGTCTGTCCGACCTTGCCTACGACACGGATAGCCAGATCGGCGGTCTGCTGTTCTTCTTCTCGCCTGGCGGCACCCGCTATGCGTCGGAAATCGGCGGCCCGGTCATTCCGAAGTTCGTCGCCGGCGATATGCCCTGATCGACTTCAGATCTGATCTGAAACAAAAGCCGGCCGGAGAGAAATCTCCGGCCGGTTTTTCGTATCAAAATCCAAAATCAGAACGCGCCAGAAGAAATCTCCCGCAAGGGGATGGATTGAGATGTTGCGCTCGCCGAAAGCGCGGACGCCCCTACGCTTATGTCTGTGCCTGAAGAAAGCGCGACGTCTGGTCCGGCGCAAAAGGTGCGTCTATTCGACGCAAAGCCGAAGAGCCTTTCCGCTCGCGTATCATGTTGTTTTGGTGAAAAATAATGGTTGCCCTCTGTCGCAATGCTTCTGACGGCTTTCGTCCCGTTGGCGCGCGTGAATGAAATCGTGCTAGGGCGTGGCAGATAACCAAAAACAAATCCGGGATGGGATGGAAATGAAAAATTGGCTCCTTGCGCTCGCTTGCGCCGTTGTCAGCGGCGTTCTGTCATTTGTCGCCGCGCCCGTTGCGTTGGCGGAGGGAGGCGCCGGCCCGGAAGCGATGTCTATGGGCAATATGTGCATGGTTATGTTTGGCTATGACATGATCCACATTACGGCCTATCAGCCAGGTAAATCGCGTAGCGAATATTGCGAGCAGATTCCCACTGTCGGCTCCACCATTTTCACCTTCGACATCGAAAATCCCGCCTTCCGGGACCT
>CAZJAY010000239.1:0-3048 GCA_964543915.1 uncultured Methylocystis sp.
TGGCTGTCGATTATTTGGCTGGGAGACGGGAAAGAGAAACCGACGGATCGATCGTTGATGTAGGAAATACGCGGCTAAAGCGCCTCATGCTGCGACGCAGCTTCTTCCGGTTACAGGCAATAGCCCCGAAGGTCAATGTTTTTCCTGTTTTTCCCGGTTCGTCCGGAACAGGGCGCGATTTGCGCGAGCTTATCGTCGCCACCGCATCGACGTCGCCCCTGTGATCCGCCTTCGCAAAGCGCGCGTGTGGAAAATCTTGACCGGGAACGGCCGTTGCGTGGAAAGAATGCTTAACGGCGACAATGGAGAGCCGCGCGCGATCGAGGTCGGGCCGGCATTTTGGTGCTGACAATGCAAGCTAATCATCTTTATGACCTTATTTCTTCGGCGGCGCCCGAGACCGGGCGACCATTCGCGCATCTCGCCGATGGCGGTTATATCACCTATCGTGATCTGATCGCCGCCTCAGGGCGTTTCGCGTCGGCGTTGCGAGGGCTCGGCGTCGTGGCCGGCGATCGCGTCGCCGTTCAGATCGAAAAAAGCGTCGACGCGCTCGCGCTCTACATCGCCTGCCTGCGATGCGCGGCGATCTTCATGCCGCTTAACACGGCCTACACGACCTCTGAGATTGGCTATTTTATCGCAGACGCGGACCCTGCCCTGTTTGTCTGTGATCCGGCCCGTCTCGACGCCTGCAGGGCGGCTCTGGCCCCAGCGTCTATCCCGATCATAACGCTGGGCGACGCGGGCGATGGCGGTCTCGCCGATTTCGCCCGCGGATGTTCCGCAGCATTCGACAACGCGCCGGCCGGACCAGACGCGCCGGCCGCGATTCTCTACACCTCGGGAACGACCGGTCGTCCCAAAGGCGCGGTTCTCTCCCACCACAATCTCGCGGCGAATGCTGTAACCCTCGCGCGACATTGGGCTTTCACCAGCAAAGATATCCTGATCCACGCCTTGCCGGTCTACCACGCGCATGGGCTTTTCGTCGCGACAAATGTCACGCTCGTCTCCGGCGCTTCGCTGCTGTTCTTCCCGAAATTCGAGCCCCGGGAGATTATCGCCGCCCTGCCGCGCGCCACCGTGATGATGGGGGTTCCAACGCATTATACGCGGCTGCTCGAGGAACGCGCCCTCAATCGCGCATGCGCGGCAAATATCCGGTTATTCATTTCCGGCTCCGCGCCGCTCCGGCCCGAAACACATCATGCGTGGCAGGTGCGCACTGGGCACGCCATCCTCGAGCGTTACGGGATGACGGAAACCAATATGAACACCTCGAACCCCTATGAGGGCCCGCGCGTGCCCGGCTCCGTTGGTCCGCCCCTGCCGGGCGTCGAAATCCGGATCGCCGATCCGGAAACCGGGGCCGTGCTCGCGAACGGCCTCGAAGGCATGGTCGAGGTGCGCGGACCGAATGTGTTCGCCGGCTATTGGCGGCGCCCGGAAAAGACGGCCGAAGATTTTCGCGCGGACGGATTCTTCGTGACAGGCGACATCGGCCGCTTCGACGCCGCTGGCTACCTCTATCTCGTTGGTCGTGCGAAAGATATGATCATCACTGGCGGACTGAATGTCTATCCGCGAGATATAGAAGCCGAGATCGACGCGATCCCGGATGTCGTGGAATCGGCGGTTATTGGTTTGCCGCATGACGATTTCGGCGAAGCCGTGACGGCGGTTATCGTCCCGCGCGAAGGAAGCGCGCTGTCCGAAGCCGATATTCTGCCGGCGCTCGAAGGCAGACTGGCGAAATTCAAACGTCCGAAAAAAGTTGTTTTTGTCGACCATTTGCCGCGCAACGCGATGGGCAAGGTCCAGAAAAACCTGCTTCGCGAAGCCTTTGCAAATCTCTATGCTTCGTCGCCGTGACGCGATGACGGCGCACGGCGCGCGCAAGCCGGCGTTACGACCGGAGCCTTTATGATGCTGCGTTCGGGAAAACTCTTCGATCTGCCAGCGCCAGATATGGCAGCGGAGATCGTTTCGCCGCTCCTCGTCCGGAAAGCTATGATGATCGAGCGGATCGTCTCCGCCGGACAGACCAGTCCGGACAGCTATTGGTACGATCAGCCGGAAAGCGACTTCGTCGGCCGCGTGGGGGGGCAAGCTATGTTGCGCTGCGAGGCCCCTGATGTGACGATCGAAATGTCGCCGGGCGACTGGGTCGATATCCCGCCGCGCCGCCGCCATCGGGTCGAATGGACACAGGCAACCCCGCCCACTGTCTGGCTCGCAATATATTATTCGTGATTGCAGGCGTCGAAATCGCCCAAAAATTGGACACATTTTAACGTTTTACTAACAAACATGGGTGCGGGCCTGTCGGCCGCCGCGCGGGAGTCGATTATGATGCAATATCTCATCGCCGAAACGCGCGATTGCTCGCCAATTCAGTCGCGGCGCATTTTTGCCGCCTACGAAGAAGCGTGGGGCGCGCTTCAGTCAAGCCTCGGCTCACGCGACGGCGCGTCAGATCGCGCACGCCTCGGCAAACGCCTGCTCGACGCGATTATCGACGAGATTGACGCCTGCGAGTCGCAGGAAGCGGTTGTCGACGCCTCGCTGGCGCGGCTTGGCTTCTATCGCGACCGGATGGCGCGTCGTGCGGAAGCGCATTAGGTTACGGCAATCCGCCGATCAATCATGCAACTTAAAGAGCGCGCGCACTGGATCTGCAAGGCGGAAACCTTCGACTGACGTGGTAATTCTGGTCTGATGCCCAATCATCTTCCTGCTCACGGGGAAAGACGCGTTGCGCGGCCGTGATATCCTGCATGTGTCGGCGTATTTTTACAGATAGTGACGGCAAAGAGGATGCGGTTGAGATAATACGCGCCGATACAGGCGTCGAAAAATCGCAATCCACATGACGACCCCGCGGCTTTCAGATTTTGACATGCGCGCACTGACCGCATCGGCATGGAAGATTGCGCAGATATATACGCGATAGCGCTGGACGGGACGTTACGGGACGGCAAGCATGCCCGGCTTACTCACCAGTCGCTAATATAGGCGACACTTGGTGCTCTGAAGAAAGAACGC
>CAZJAY010000240.1:0-3043 GCA_964543915.1 uncultured Methylocystis sp.
AGAAACGAATTGTGCTGGCGGGCGGCTGCTTCTGGGGCGTGCAGGGCGTGTTTCAGCATGTGAAGGGCGTATCCCGGGTTCTGTCCGGCTACGCGGGCGGGGATAAAGAGACGGCGCACTACCAGCGGGTCGGGCGCGGCGACACCGGACATGCGGAGGCGGTCGAAATCGTTTATGATCCGGCGACCGTCAGTCTTGGCGAATTGCTGCGCATCTATTTTTCGGTCGTCCACGAACCTACCCAGCTCAATCGGCAGGGACCTGACACGGGAACGCAATATCGTTCGGCCATTTTCGTCTCGGACCCGGTTCAGGCGAAGGTCGCGCGCGAATATAGCGCCCAGCTTTCAGCGGCGAAAATCTTCCATGCGCGTATCGTGACGAAGCTCGTAAGGTTCACCGGCTTCTATCCCGCCGAGGCCTATCATCAGGACTATCTCATCCATCATCCGGACGAGCCGTACGTCGCCTTCAACGATCTGCCGAAGGTCGAAGCGCTGCGCGCACTGTATCCTGCGCTCTGGCGTGATCCGCCCGCGCTGAGCGGAGTCGGCGCGGTATCGCCGGCAATGTAGCGTCCTGCCGCTTGCCTAACCGAACAGACGACGGAAAAAGCCCTTCGGTTTTTCCTTCGCCGGTGTGGTTGCGTCAGTTTCGATGCGGGCGAGAGCCTCGGCGCGCCTGTCCCCCGCGCGCATGACGAGCGATGCAAGCGTCACAGCGTCGGTGGCGGGGCTATAGGCGCCGGCCTCGCGAAAGGAAAGATAATCGCGCAGCGCATCGGCCGCATCGGCGTCGCGCGCCCCCTCGAAATCCTCAATGGCGGCCCGGATCGCGCCTGCGTCGACCAGCGCGCGCGCGGCCGCGACCGTCTCGCGCCAGGCGCCGGGTTCCATGGGGGCGGATACATGCGCGGCGCGCAGCGTCGCCCCGTCATCCCCCTGAGCGAGGGCGCGTAGCAAGTCCGCCTGCGCCTCCGGCGACAGATCGTCAGGCGCTAGACCGCTCGCGTCGCAGGCGGAAAGATAACGCGTCGTCAGCGCAGCGCGGGGCTGGCTGTCGCCGCGGGCGCTTGGCGCGCGCGCCGTCCGCGCGAGATCGCCGCCGCGCGCGAGCGCGCCGACTAGCGCCGGATCGGCCGCATAGGCGGCAAAACCGCCCAGACGCGCCGACTCGGTCGGAAATGAGACGGCAAGCGCCGCATAACTCGCCTGGAGCAGGGGATCGAGAATATCCCACTCGCCGGAGGCGTTGAAACGCCCAGGCGCATTAACCCGCGCAAGAGCGCGGTTCAGCGCCTCGACGAACCGTTCCCGGCGACCCCGCAGCCCGACAACCCGTTCGTTCATGATGCGCGCGGCCGCGCCGCCGGTTGCGCGCGCCGCGCCGCTCGCCCGCCTGAGCATTTCCTCGAAAAATGGATCGTCTTCTGCAACCCGCCGCGCGACGAGGCCATCGCCCTCCAATCGCAGGAGCCGCACGGAAGCCGCGCCGCCCGGATCGACGGGCGTCACCCCGAGATCGCCGGGATTCGCCGATGGGCAGATCAGTCCCACATCGTCGCCGAGGGCTGCGGCGTAGAAATCGATGTCGATGATCTCGCCCTCGAGACTGTTGCGCGCGCCGACGTCGCGCCGCACGGCGATACCCGACGCCTCGCCCGCGTCCGGATCAAGGATCAGGCTCAACAGATTGACCACGACGAGCGCGTCGGCCGTTCCGACAGCGTCGGGATACTCCAGCGGATCGCCGATCGCCTGTCGGATATCGGCGAAGGTGAGCGGGTCGACGCCTGGTTAGCCGGCCTGCTTCTGGCGCTGAGACCAGACATCGAGGCGCTCGCGCTGGCGAAGCGCCAATACGACCGAAACGCGGCCCAGCAAGGCGGCGCTTTCCTCAAGCGAATCGGCGAGCCGCAGTCGCAGAATGGCGCGCGGCGCGCCATTTTCGGCAAGCCAGTGCTGCATGATCGCGAAAGGCGCCGCGCGCGGATCGGCGGCGGCCTCCAGATCCAGCGGCAGCGCCTCGATCGCGAGGCGGGTTTGATCGGTCGGAAACACCCGCGTCGCGGGCGCGAGCCGGAGACGTCGCGCGCCGTCGTCATCCCGAAACGCCAACCGGCGTTGGCCGATCGCCCAGACGAGCCGCGCGCCGGCGGCCATCGTTTGTTCGCGCGCCAGCCGCTCAAAATCGCCACGTAACGGCAGCGCGGCGCCACCGAAGCTGATTTCACCATCGCCAGGCTGCTCCGGCAGGAGCAGGAAGACGAGCCGCCAAACGCCGGCGGGCGCATTGTCCAATGTCTGGACGAGTTCGAGCGTCAGCCGGACGCCATCCGCAGCGGCGATGCGCAGAAACCGATGATCGGCGGGCAAATCGAGAATGGCCACGCGGGCGCGCCATCGCGCGGGATCGATCATATCGACGAGCGTGGGCGCGATGGTGAAAGCGTCGTCGCGCGCTGAAATCACCGTCAAAAGCGGCAGGGGCGCGTCATCGGCGTCGAAGCGGCCGATCGCCAGACGGCGGCGGCCGTCCCAAAGGAAGTCAAGCTGTTCTGGCCACATGTTTCTGCGTCCGTCCTGCCGCCGCTATGATTCCTAGCCGGACGCGGGATTGTCGCGCAAATCCTCAGGGCGTCGTCGACTCCGACGCAGCGCCCCCGCCGAAGCGGTTCACGACATAGTCGTCGACAATGCGGGTGAATTCCTCGGCGATTCCCTCGCCGCGCAAGGTCATCGCCTTCCGGCCGTCAATGAACACCGGCGCTGCCGGCGTCTCGCCGGTGCCGGGCAGAGAAATGCCGATATCGGCGTGTTTCGACTCGCCAGGCCCGTTCACGATGCAGCCCATCACCGCGACATTGAGCTTTTCGACGCCGGGATATTGCGCCCGCCAGACAGACATGCGTTCCCGGATGTGATCCTGAATGTCGCGCGCAAGCTCCTGGAACACCGTCGAGGTCGTGCGGCCGCAGCCCGGGCAGGCGGCGACGAGCGGAACGAAGGTGCGGAAGCCCATGGTCTTCAAAATTTCCTGCGTG
>CAZJAY010000241.1:0-3041 GCA_964543915.1 uncultured Methylocystis sp.
CGTCGCAAGCGTCGTCTCTCCCGCGAACGCCGCATGGCTATGATTTTCACGAACGCCTTTAGCGCTTGTTATTTCGACGAGACGCCATGATCTGCATGTCATATCCGCAAATGACTGTCCGGGTTCGCGCCGGGAAGGACCCGGGCCGGATCGATCGACGGATGGGGTTGCGTATGCCCTGGCTGGCGAATTCATAAATGTGCCGTGCCCTCGACTCGCAGCGGCGCATTTATCAACATTTGCTCTTTTTGATCATCGAATTTCGGCACTGGGGAGCCGTCGTTTGATCAGGCGCACGGCGCCTTGACCCAACTCAAGGCAGCCTGAACGTCACCGGTGGCCAGGGGGATTTTTCTGCGGCATAGGCGAGAAAATCGAATCCGCCACAAAAAAGGGTCGCCTGTTTCCGGGAGGAACAGACGACCCTGACCCGGTTGCGGCAGTGTTTCCGAAGGCCTGCCACTTCCTAAGCTTCAATAGATTTATCGTCCCGGTTTTCGGGAAAAACGTCGTTTTTTCGTCAAATTACGTCCGTTTACCGACTTTGCGGCTGATTGGCCGGCATTGCGCGGTCAGGTCGTCCACTCACGGGATTCGCGTCGTACGGATGGTTTCGAGGCCAAGCCATCGGGCGATGTCGGGGAAGACGCGGCGAATGATTGCTTCGACAAGCAGCACAAGCAGCAGCGACAGTCCAAGCGTCGGCAACAATATGCCCATCAGGACGATAAGCGCCACGATGGCCCTCGCGACCGGGCGCCGGGGCACGATCTCCTTTGGCGCGCCCAGAACGCCTACAGGGCGCCGTCGCCACCACATCAGCAAGGATGAAACGACAAGCGTGAGGTAGCCGAGGACCGTCAGTAGGCCAAGGACCTGATTCGGCCAGCCGAAGAGTTGACCTTCATGCGCAGCGACGCCCATGCCAAAAACCCGATCGATCAACGGCCGGTCGGCGAAACGGCTTACCCCGACGAGAGTATAGTTGAGCGGGTCGAATTCATAGCTGACCCGCAGCGGCCGGTTCTGGCTTTCCGAACGAACGCTCCAATTGCGCGTCCGGGCGGATGGCGGCGATATCAGAACCGGTTCCGCGAGCATCATCGGCGTCACGCGAGCAGCGATCTTGTCGAAGCCGACGACAGGCGGACGAACGACATCTTTGCCGTCCGCACGCTCTGGAGCCGGGTGGGCCAGATGTTCTGTGTGGCTCTCGTCCTGCGGTCCCGCCGGCGGCGCCGCGTCGCGAAAGGCCTCGCGACGCAGTTTGTCGGCCGAGGCGGGACCGGTCGTCCAGTCCTGACGGACTTCTTTTTCGGCGGCGACCCCGCGGAGATATTTGAACGACCCGCCCCAGACTTTTGTCCATGGCAACGCCGAAAGCAGAAAGAAAAGCGCGAACAGGGAAAGCCAGAAGCCTGTTACAGCGTGGATGTCGCGCAGAAAGGTCCGGCCGCCGGCGGCGAGGCGCGGATACATGACGCCGGCGGGGGAGGAGCCGCCGCGCGGCCACCAAAGGTAGAGACCGGTGACAATCATGACGACTCCCCAGGCCGCCGCCGTTTCAACAAGAATGGCGCCGGGCTCGCCCATCAGAAGTTCGCCATGAATGTCGTGAACGAGTGCGGTGAAACGGGACTTCTCGAATTCCTTCTGGAGGATTTCAAGCGTATCCGGTCGAACGAGGACGCGCATTTGGCGTCCCTCCGCCGTCACGAGACGAATGCGCGCGGCGTCCGTCGGATCTTTCGGAAGTTCGAGCGCCTCAAAACGCGCCTCGGGATAGGCGCGCAATGCGGCTGCGACCTGTGTGTCGAGACGCTGCGCCTCGCTCGCCAGCGCCAGATGGTTGAAGCGGCGATCGAGGTACGCATCGATCTGCGGTCTGAAAAGATAGATGCCGCCGCTCACGCTTAGTACGAAGATGAACGGCAGGCAGAAGAGGCCGGCGTAAAAATGCCAGCGCCAGATTGTCCTGTAGGCGGCGCCGGGCGTTGTCGGATCGCGCGGTGTCGGTTGGCGCGACTTGCCCCGGTTTCTCTCTTGTCTTGTCCGCTTCGAACGCGTGAGATTTTCAACGCGTTTCATCATCATCGCAAAGCCTTGCGTTATCGATTCGTCCTGCATGGGGCGTTGTTCCCGGTCTCGCATCGCGTGATGCGGCGTCAGTCAGATTGGAACGCCCGAACCGGTGCGCGGGCGGAGCGAATTGGCGTGGAACCGCATGGGAGCGCGCCTTTTTTGCGCCCCCCTCGTGAAGCGTTCGATGCACAGGAACGCGCGCGCACACCCGGAAAGGCGTCAGCTCAGCGGCGGAGGAGAGAGATTTTCAGCTGTTCGAATTTGCCGTCGGACGCTTCGCGTCAACGACGGATCGATTGCTTGCGCTACGCGTTGTGAAGACGCGTTGCGTCTCTGCGCACGACAGGCGGCGCCCGCGGCGCGAGAGAGCCGCGCTCCGGTTTTTCCCGGATAGCGGCTTCTATGTCTGGCCCCTTCGACAGCGCGGCCGATGCGGCGCGCGGGGTCAGAAAGTCGATGATCGTGTCGATAATCGTCGGTGTCGTATCGACGAGGTTGAGAATGCAGCAGCCGGCGTCATGCGCATGCGGCGAAGCAGGCGCCGGCGCCGTATGATCTGGCGCGTTGACGGCCGAATGGGCGGTCAGGCAGCTTTCGGATGTCTGGACTTCCCTGACGAGGCCGGCGCCCAATCCGGCGACAATGAATTGCAGCAGCGCAAGACAGGCGAGGGCGCGAAGCGCCGCGCCCCGGATAACCACAAGTCTGGCCGCCCGCGCCTTCAACAAATCAGCCCCGTCGAAATTACCCGAAAACGCTATGGCTGATTCGGATAGGGGTCAAGACGCGCGCGACGGGGTGAAGGCGTCGGCCCGTATCGCGGCGAGGGAGGCGCCCCGAAGAAAAACGTCGCGCTTCAGCCGGTTTACAAGATTGGCGCCGCCGCAAAGAAAGAACGCCGTATCGGCCCAATCCTTTTCATTTGCGAGCGCGAATGCGGCGACGTCGCCGCCATAGGG
>CAZJAY010000242.1:0-3033 GCA_964543915.1 uncultured Methylocystis sp.
GAGGATTTCATCTCCTCAGAGATTTCCTCGAGAGCGGGCGCGATCTTCCGGCACGGACCGCACCACTCAGCCCAGAAATCCACGACGACGGGCGTTGGGGAATTGATGACCTCCTGCTCAAAGGTCGCGTCGGTGATTTTCGTCGTCGCCATTTTGGGCCTTTCGTGACATGTCGAAGGGCCGTCTGGACGGCCATTCGTTCAGGCGCGGAACCTATGAATCGCACGCGCCGGCGTCAAGTCGCGCACAGGGGCGAAGACGGATGGATTTCGTAAGGCGCGTGGATCACGTCCCCCCGAAAACACAAAGAGCGGGCGCGACGCCGTCGCTCCCCGCTCTTTGGCACCCTGTCCTTTACCGTGACCACGTGGACCGGAGTATTTTTCTCTCCGGCAACTCTCGCGTCCGTCCGTTACTCGAACATTTTCGCGAGACGTAGACCTCCGGCGTCCTCCCCGACTTGGACCGTTGCTGGGTCAAAAAGCCAAACGCATTAACGCTTAAGCCTGCCCATTCAACATGGCGGAACATGCATAGGGCATAAGGAGGCGTTTGTCATCCGGAAAGCGCGCAAATTGACGAAATTTCGTCTTTTGCGCCACAAATTTAGGCGCGTCTTTCAGGATTGCGCGCCGCCGTCCGCATTGCGCCGCGCGCGACGCAAGGAGGCGGAGCCAGAGCAGTCCGCCCGCCCGTCATATCCACGCCCTAGAGCGGAATATTGTCGTGCTTTTTCCAGGGATTCTCCAACTCCTTGTGGCGGAGAAGCGCGAGGGCGCGCGCAATCCGCTTCCGCGTGCTGTTCGGCGTGATGACCTCGTCGATATAGCCGCGCTCGGCGGCGACGAAGGGCGACAGGAACCGGTCCTCATATTCCTTTGTCCGCTGGGCGATTTTTTCCGGGTCGCCGAGATCGGCGCGGAAGATGATTTCGACCGCGCCCTTGGCGCCCATCACGGCGACCTGCGCGGAAGGCCATGCATAATTCACGTCGCCGCGCAGATGCTTGGACGACATAACGACATAGGCGCCGCCGAAGGCCTTGCGCGTAATCAGCGTGACTTTCGGCACGGTCGCTTCCGCATATGCATAGAGAAGTTTCGCGCCATGCTTGATCAGGCCGCCATATTCCTGCGCCGTTCCCGGAAGGAAGCCTGGCACGTCCACACAGGTGACGATTGGAATATTGAAACAGTCGCAGAATCGCACGAAGCGCGCCGCCTTCCGGGAGCCGTCGATATCGAGAACGCCCGCCAGCACCATCGGCTGATTGGCGACGATCCCGACAGTGCGCCCTTCGATCCGGGCGAAGCCGATCACGATATTTCGGGCGTGGGCTTCCTGAATCTCGAAGAAATCGCCTTCGTCCACGATTTTCAGGATGAGTTCCTTCATATCGTAGGGCTTGTTCGGATTGTCCGGGATGAGCGTGTCGAGCGACGGATCGAGACGATCCGCGTCGTCAAAGCTGGGCCACTCCGGCGGCTCTTCGGTATTCGATGATGGCAGGAAGTCGATCAGACGACGCATCTGCAGCAGCGCTTCGACGTCATTATCGTAGGCGCGGTCTGCGATGGAGCTCTTTGTCGTATGAACGGAGGCGCCGCCCAGCTCTTCTGACGTCACTGTTTCATTCGTTACGGTTTTCACCACGTCCGGGCCAGTAACGAACATGTAGCTGGTGTCGCGCACCATGAAGATAAAATCGGTCATCGCAGGCGAATAAACGTCGCCGCCCGCACAAGGACCCATGATCAGCGAAATCTGCGGGATAACGCCGGAGGCAAGCACATTGCGCTGGAAAACTTCGCCATAACCGCCGAGCGCCGCGACGCCCTCCTGAATGCGGGCGCCGCCGGCGTCGAACAGGCCGATGATCGGCGCGCGATTCTTCAGCGCCATGTCCTGAAGCTTGGTCATTTTCTGGGCGTGAGTTTCGGACAGCGAGCCGCCAAATACGGTGAAGTCCTTGGCGAAAACGAAAACGGCCCGGCCATTGACCGTGCCCCAGCCGGTCACAACGCCGTCGCCGGAGGTTTTCTCGCCCGCGTCCATGCCGAAGTCCGTGCAGCGATGCGTCACGAACATGTCGAATTCCTCGAAGGAACCATGATCGAGCAGAAGTTCAATCCGCTCGCGCGCAGTCAGTTTGCCGCGCGCGTGTTGCGCGTCGATACGCTTCTTGCCGCCGCCAAGCCGCGCCGAATCACGGCGGTTTTCAAGACCTTCGACAATGTGTTTCATGGTCTGTCCTGTTTCCCCGGAATGTATTGTTCTGCTGGGTGCTCAAAGATGGCGTGACGCGAGGCGCCAGCGTGCGATATCCGCTCCGGTCAGCATGTAAAGCTGATCAGGCGAGGTGCGTTCCGCCAGATTCACCAGATCGACGCTGACGCCCATCTGGCGGGCGTAATTCGCGAGCGTTTCGCGCATGCCGCCGTCGTCGAGATTTCGTTCCCTGACGAGGCCGCCCTCGGCGAAGTCGAAGGAAGTCGAATAATTGAACATGCGATGCACGCCGACCCGGCTCTCCGGCGGCACGACGCGCCGCGCTCCGCCCATCAGTGCGTAGACGCAAGCCGAATAGCAGCGACCGGATGCGAGCGACAGTTGCCGCGACGACGTCGCCGCCGTCGGGCGCGCGACGATTACGGCCATTCCGAGTCGACGGATCGCCTGACCGAGTTCCATAGACGCCACGACCTTGCCACCCGGCGAGTCGAGAAGAACGATGCCGTGGAGATGCCCGCCACCGACATTTTCGCGGACGAAATTGACGAAGGCGTCGGGCGTATCTTCTCCGATCTCGCCCTGCGCCGCGATGACCTGCGGACTCTGCGCGCCGCCAAGCCCCACAACGCTGAAGCCCATCTGCCCTGCATGCGCCGACCGCGCCGCGCCCGTGAGCGCGAGGCAAAGAAAAAGCAGGCCGATGGACCAATGGCCGTCGTTGCGGACGCGCTGGCGGAGTTTCTGGATCGACGGTCGCAAATGATGTCCCCGGGCCAAGCGGAAATGGTGGGCGGTGACGGG
>CAZJAY010000243.1:0-3016 GCA_964543915.1 uncultured Methylocystis sp.
GCTGGTCGCGCCTCCGCCAAGCATATGCGCGAGCGTTTCCAGCGCCTCCGCCGCGCCAGCCGCGGCTGTGCGGTACGAAGGCACCTTGAAGACGCGGTCATGCGCGGGCTGGTCGACCTTCTCGTCGGCAAGCGTCACGAGACGATGTGCGCGATGCGGCGGCTCCTGGGTCCGGTTTCGCCGCGGCGGCTCCGCCTGCGCCGGAATTTTTCCGTAGGTTGCGCGCGCCAGTCCCTCGACCGTCGCCGCATCGACGTCCCCCGCAACTATCAGGATGGAGTTCTCGGGCGTATAGAAACGACGGTAATAGGCGATCGCGTCCTCGCGGCCGAGGCTCTCGATCTCATGGTTCCAGCCGATGATCGGCGTGCCGTAGGGGTGATGCGCGAACAGCGCGGCCTGCACGGCCTCGTCGAGCTGCGCGGAGGGGTCCGAATCCGTTCGCATCCGGCGCTCTTCGAGCACGACGTCGCGTTCCGGCGTCACCACGTCGTCGGTCAGCTCCCGGTTACGCATGCGGTCGGCCTCGAAGGCCAGCAGCGCGCCAAGATGCTCCTTGCCGATCCTCTGGAAATAGGCCGTGTAATCGTAGCTGGTGAAGGCGTTTTCCTGGCCGCCGAGTTCGGCGACGAGATTGGAGAACTCGCCTTGCGGGTGTTCCTTCGTCCCTTTGAACATCAGGTGTTCGAGGAAGTGCGCAATGCCCGACTTTCCCTGCGGATCGTCCGCAGAACCGTTCCGGTACCAGATCATATGCGTGACGACGGGTGTCCGATTGTCCGGAATCACCACGACCTCGAGGCCGTTATCGAGACGGATGTGAGTCGGCCCCGCGCCGTTTCGCGCCGCTTCCGCCGAGGCGTCCGGCGTCAGAGCCGTCGGGCGCGCGGAATGCTGGACGGACATATTTTGGCCTTTCCCGAGACGGGCCTTCGCGCTGTTTTCGGAGACTTCCTCTCCTCCATATAGGGCCAAAATTATTTTCCGTCAGAAACTCTCATAAAACCTGGCATCACCGAACCGAGGCCGGACAGGATGCTGCTGCTTCCCTCGGTGGAGGCGGCGGGTTTTATCGGCGCCGACGGGGTCGCGGTTTGCGCGACCGGGTCCGCGTCGTTCGAACTGCCGCCTACGAGCGACGACAGTGAGCCGAACAGCCCGCCGGAGGATTTGCCGTCCTGCTTGACCTTGGTGAGATCCTGGGTGGGATGGCGGTAGCCGTCCGGCGGTTCCGCCAGCAAATGGCGCTGCGGCTCGTCTGGCTCTGCGGCGGCGGCGCGCGCCCGCGCCGTGATCATGCGCTGGAAAAGGCCGGGCTCGTCATCCGCGCCGGCGCCCGTATTCGAAACGGGTCCGCGTGCGCGTTCGAGCAGACCGGCCTTCGGCTTTTCGGGCGGGGCGTTGGGCGCCCGGGCGTAGCGATCGGTTCGGCGTTGGCCGCCATCGGCGTCGGTCGGCCAGCCGGGCGGCGCTTCCGCCTTTTCGCGCGGCGGCGGCAAAAGCCCGGGCTTCGGCGGCATCACCAGCTTCGGTCGTTCGCTGTAGTCAATCTTGTTGACCGATTTGTCGGACGAGACGCCGAGAAGTTCGCCGACCGCCGTTAGGGTCGATTTGTCGTCGCCGGCGCGCGCCGGCGCGGCGCAGGCGACGCCCAGAAGCGCTGCAACGACCACTGCGCGCCGATAGATCCACGCGTTCGACATGGCGTGAGACATGGGAAAATCCCCCGGTTACGAGTCCTCTCCACCAATCAACCGACTTGTTGGCGATTTAGTGGCGCCGAAAAAACCTTCGAGGATCAGGAGGATCGCACCGGCTGTGATGCCGACGTCGGCGATATTGAAGACGTAATTTGCGAGGGGCCCCACTGGCCAGTCGGTGTGGAGGTAAAAGAAATCCGCGACGGCGCCGCGCGCCAGCCGATCGAACATATTGCCGAGCGCGCCGCCAATAATCAGCCCCAGCGCCAGCGCCTGCCAGCGCTGGCGCGACCCGAACAGCCACCACGCGAGACCCGCGACAATCGCGGCCTGGGCCGCCAGCAGGACGGCGCGGGTCACGCCGCCGCCGTCGGCGAGGAAGGAATAGGAGACGCCCCGGTTCCACGACAGGACGAGATCGAAGAAGGGCGTCACGCCGATGCGACCGCGTCCGCCGATGTCAAAGATGTTGAGCATCCAGTATTTATGCGCCTGATCTGTGGCGCAGACGAAAAGCGCCGCGATCAGGCCCAGGGCGCGGGGCGACAGGCTGCGTAACAAGAGCGGTCTCCGTGACGGATCGGCGGGCGCGGGCGACGTCGCCGCCGTTCGGGGGTGGCGGGCGGCGCGGCAAAAAGCAAGAGGTCTTCTTGACTCTCCGGGCCCGCCGGCATAGATCAGCGGCGCTGTTAGCACTCGTCGTCAGAGAGTGCCACCAGCTTTCGCTTATCTATTCGCCGGGCGACGTAATTGCGTTTCCGGCGCAGAAAAGGAAGAAAATCAATGTCGTTTCGTCCCCTGCACGACCGGGTTGTGGTCAAGCGTCTCGAAGGCGAAGAAAAGACCAAGGGCGGCATCATCATTCCGGACACCGCCAAGGAAAAGCCGCAGGAAGGCAAAGTGATCGCCGTCGGCCCCGGCGCGCGCGACGAGAGCGGAAAGCTCGTCCCCCTCGATGTGAAGGCCGGCGACCGTGTGCTGTTCGGCAAATGGTCCGGCACGGAAGTCAAGATCGACGGTGAAGATCTGCTCATCATGAAGGAAAGCGACATTCTGGGCATTGTCGACTAACTCGACCCCGCCCTTTCACGCCTTCCATACATTCAGGAGTTTTTAAATGGCTGCCAAAGACGTACGTTTCTCCACTGACGCCCGCGACCGTATCCTGCGCGGCGTCGACATCCTCGCCAACGCCGTCAAGGTGACGCTCGGCCCCAAGGGCCGCAACGTCGTCATCGACAAGAGCTTCGGCGCGCCGCGCATCACCAAGGACGGCGTGACCGTCGCCAAGGAGATCGAGCTGGCCGACAAGTTCG
>CAZJAY010000244.1:0-2983 GCA_964543915.1 uncultured Methylocystis sp.
CGTAATCATCCGATCGACAGCATTGTCTTCGGCTATATGCTGGCGATGTTCATAGGCGGCGCCTCCGGCCTGCTCGCCTGGTTGTTCGACGGGAATGTCCATTCCTATTCGGTCGATGGAAAAAACATTCTGTTCATCGTTTTCCTATGGACGATCGGCCATTTGCAGCATTCGCAGCTCTGGATCCCGTTTTAGGGCCGATGGGGACGCCTTGATCTTAGCCCTGCACATCATCAGATACATCATTCAATTTATACCCGACACTACAACCGCAACTTCGGCAGCGTGCTCGCGATCTGGGATGGTTTCTTCGGCACGCTCGAAATACCCTCACCAGAAAATCCCCGCCTCGCCTACGGGGCCGCCGGCCCGGACGAAGATCCCCATTCGACCACAGGCATTCTCGTCGCACCGGTCATCGACGGCGCGCGAGAAATCGCGCGGCTGCTTACGGGGGCTGTGCACGCCCTGACCAATATCTGCCTGTCGACCGCGAACCGGCTCGGCGGCCGACGTCACGGCTAGGCGTTGTCGCCGCGCGCGACGCGATCGGCCTGCGCAAGACGCTCAAAGACGCCGAGCGTCATCGCCTTCCTGTCAAAATTGAACACTTCCGTTTCATGTGCGAGCGCCTCAATTTCCTCCGAGGCGCGCGCGAAACCGATCAGCCGCGCAGGCGGCGCGCCCTCTTGCGCAAGCGCGCGGACGCGCCGATCGAGGTGGCGACGCAGCGCGCGCATGAAGGTCTCGAAGTTGAATTCATTTTCGCGTCCGACGAGTTTGTCCGCCAATAGATGCACGCCGGCCCAGTCCACCTGCGGCAAGCGCTCGAAAAGCCGCGCAATCGTCGTGTCGAAGGCCATCGCATCGCCGCCCAGCAAACGCAGCGCTTCGCGCGCCGAACCCTCGGCGCGGACTGCGGCGTCGGCCACCCTCTCCGTCGCAATCCCGGACCATGGCGCGCCGAGTTCGCCAATCGTCTGGACGATTTCCTCCGGCGTCAGCGCCGTCAGCTGGAGCTTGCGGCAACGCGAACGAATGGTCGGAAGCAGCCGCCCAGGCTGATGCGCGATGAGCAAAAATAAGGCGCGATCAGGCGGCTCCTCAATCAGCTTCAGAAGCGCATTGGCGGCGGCGCGATTCAGATCGTCCGCGCTATCGACGATCGCCACGCGCCAGCCGCCGGTACCGGAGCCCTGATGGAAGCCCTGTATAACCCGGCGCACATCATCGACACGAATTTCCGTGAAGTGCTTTTTGGTTTTTTCGTTCCATGCCCGCCGCAGGGGAAAAATATCAGCCAGCGCCATGGACGCGACGCGCCGGGCCGCCGGGTGATCGGCGGCAACGGCGAGCGATGGCGTCTGCTGCGCCCCGGGCGCAGAGGGGTCGGGATTGGCGAGCAAAAAACGCGCAAGCCGCCATGCGAGCGTCGCCTTGCCGACGCCCTCGGGCCCGCCGATGATCCACGCCTGCGCCATTCGATTTCGGCGCCAGGCGTCAAGCAAATCCTGGTCGGCCGCCGCATGCCCGAAGAATGCAATCGTTTCCCGCGGATGCGGCGCATCTTCGTAACGGTCGCTTTCGGGCGGGCTCGCCGCCTCGCGGCTCATTGCGCCGCCATCCGACCGGAACGATCGAGCAACCGCGCATGGACGATTTCTCGAATATCGCGCGCGACCGCCTCCGGGGCACGGTCGGCGTCAATTACGCAGCAACGCCCCGGATTGGCAGCGGCGATGTCGAGGAAAGCCTGCCGAAGCGCGCGGTGGAACGAGATATGCTCGGATTCGAAACGATCGACAGATGCATCCGCGCCAGATCGCTGCGCGACGCGCGCCAGGCCGGTCTCGGGCGCAATATCGAGGATGAATGTGAGATCGGGCATAAGTCCGACCGTTGCGGCGCGCTCGAGAAGATCGAGCCGACGGGCGTCAACGCCGCCACGCGCGCCCTGATAGGCGCGCGTTGAATCCGCGAAGCGGTCACACAACACCCAGTCGCCCCGCAGAAGCGCCGGCCGGATCAGCCCATCGACGTGATCGATGCGCGCAGCGGAAAATAGCGCCGCTTCCGCGAGCGGTCCCAGATGCGCGAAGCGGCCCGCCAGCAGAATGCCGCGCAGCCGCTCCGCCTTCTGCGTGCCGCCCGGCTCACGGGTCGCAACCGCCGGCACGCCGCACGCCGCCAGCTCGCGCTGAAGCAATGCGATCTGCGTGGATTTCCCCGCGCCTTCGCCGCCCTCGAAGGTGACGAAGCGACCCGCTTCCGGCAGCGGAGTCATTTCTTCTCGTTGAGTTTCTGGTGAATGGCGCCAGCCGCCGACTCGAATAGCGCATCGAAGGTCCGGCGCGGCAGCGAGCCCTCGGCGACGCTCTCGGCGGCCTCGACCGGCTGTTCGAGCACGATCTTGCCGCCGCGCGAGATTTGCAGCCGGCCAATCGGCACGCCCTTCGCGACGGGCGCGATCACCGGCCCCGTATAAATAAGCTTGCCGGCGAGTTTCTCGCCACCGTTACGCGGCATCAAGGTTGTGACGGCGACTGGCGAAGCTACGTCGACCGAACCCTTTACGCCACCGTAGACAGCCGCTGCCCCAATCGTCTCGCCCGCCGAAAACAAGGATCGATCCTCGAAGTTCCGGAAACCCCACTGAAGCAGTTTCAGCGCTTCCTCGGCGCGTTCCTTGGCGGTTCGCGCGCCATAGACGGCGACCACCAGTCGTCGTCCCTCCTGGACGGCCGATCCGACGAGATTGAAGCCCGCGTTGCCGATATTGCCCGTTTTCAGTCCGTCCGCCCCGATATTCAGCGTGAGTAGCGGATTCCGGTTCATCTGACGGATTTTATTGAAGGTGAATTCGCGCTCGCCAAAGTAATGGTAATATTGCGGATAGGTCCGCATGACATGCATGGCGAGTTTCACCATATCGCGCGGCGAAACCTTTTGCTCGTCGCTGTCCTTCCCCCACGGACTCGCGAAG
>CAZJAY010000245.1:0-2980 GCA_964543915.1 uncultured Methylocystis sp.
CTAAGAGAAATAACTTCGAGATGCAGCGCGTCGCTTAGCGTTTCCCGCCGCTTTTTTTCTTCATCGACGCCATGCTGCATCGCATGCTCGATTCTTTCTGCCGCATTTACCAGCATCTCCCGTACAAGCTGTCGCGCATGACGGGTCTCGGGGCCGAATTGATAGAGTATTCGATCCATCATCACAGACTTTGAGGCCTCAGATCTGAGCTCATGAGCCCGCTCGTCGAAGGATGTCTTCGCGGAAGCAATCAGAAGACCGAGCGTCAAAGCTGCAACACTGACGATCACGTCGCGCGCCGCCTTGATAATGTCGTGCGTGCGTTGATCGAAATATTTTTCCGGCAGGCGCCCGTTGATGGTGACGCCGAGCGCCGCGGCGCCAAAAATACAGGCGAACGCGATCAGCGAAATATCGATCGGATTAAGCGTTGTCACGTGAATGACCTTTTCCTTTGGCTCCCTCGATTTTAGGGAAACGCCATGGAATTTGCGAGCGCGATCGCCGAAAGTCGAGGAGGCCGCTGCGATCAATGCGTCGGCTCCGCGCACCCCGATCAGAATATGGCGGATCGCGCGTGAACGGGAACCAGGGATACTCTAGAACCAGAGGCTTATCGAAGCTCAGGCGCCCGATCGTCACCCGGCCTGCGCATCCGCTTTTATGGCAAGCAACCCGAAATATCGCTAATATTATTGATTTAGTGGCAAGACAGATGGGTTCGACCCTGCGACCTCCCCTGTGACAGGCCAGCGCGAGACGAGGAAGGGGTTCGCTGGATAACGAAACGCGTTGAAGCGCGCGGCGCACGCGTTTACCGCATGCGCCGGAAAATCTTTAATTCTTCGATCATTCAGCCGCGTTTTTCAACTCGGCGTAGGCGCATTGGCTTCTCTCGATTGACCGACGCTGCGGGAGCGGAATGACATGCGACTCGGTGAACGGCAGTCCGAGCGTCGCCCAGACATCAACCAGCGCTTCAACAAGTTCAGCCACATGCGATTCAGCGTGACGCGGCGTCGGCGTGATACGCAGCCGTTCTGTCCCGATCGCGACCGTGGGATAGTTGATTGGCTGGATATAGATTGAGTGTCTTCGCAGAAGAAGATCGCTCGCCGCCTTGCATCGCGCCGCATCGCCAACCATCAATGGAACAATGTGAGAAACATTGTCCATGACCGGAAGTCCCGCTGCGCGTAACGCATGTTTGGTCAAGAGCGCCATATGCTGATGCCGCGCACGCTCATCGGGCGAATGCTTGAGATGATGTACGGCCGCGCGTGCGCAGGCGGCAACCATCGGCGGCAAGGTCGTGGTGAAGATGAATTGCGGCGCATAACTACGCACAGAGTCGATGATGGCCGGACTTGCCGCAATATATCCGCCAAGCGAACCAAACCCCTTGGCCAGCGTGCCTTCGATGACATCAATACGATTTTCAAGCCCCTCACGCTGGCAGATTCCTCCGCCACGAACGCCGTACATGCCAACCGCGTGCACTTCGTCGACATAGGTCATCGCGTTATATTTTTCGGCGAGCGCGACGATTTCGGCCACGGGCGCAATATCGCCGTCCATTGAATAATGGCTTTCAAAGACGATGAGCTTGGCGCGCGCGCGACCAGCCTCCTTCAGAAGCTGTTCAAGATGCGCGACGTCATTATGACGCCAGATCTGCTTTTCGCAATTCGAGCGTCGGACGCCCTCAATCATGGAATTATGGTTGAGAGCGTCGGAGAGGATCAGACAATCTGGCAAAAGCGACGCGATCGTCGTGATGCCAGCAAGATTGGAGATCCAGCCCGATGTGAAAACCAGAGCCGCCGGCTTGCCGTGGAGATCAGCCAGTTCGTTTTCGAGCGCAACGATTGCGTTATGCGTGCCCGAAATATTACGCGTGCCGCCTGCGCCAGCGCCGTGACGCTCAAGCGCCTCACGCGCCGCATCAAGCGTCGCCGGATGTCCGCCCATGCCGAGATAATCGTTTGAGCACCAGATCGTCACCTCGCGGGGCGTATCTTCCTCGCCCTCCGGTCGCCATGTCGCCGCCGGGAAGCGACTCGCATCCCGCTCAAGATTAACAAAGGTCCGATAGCGATTCTCGATCTTCAACCGCGCAATCGCCGACCGAAAATGCTGGTCATAGGACAATGCTATCGGATTCATGAGACTCTCCATCGGCGGTTCATGCGCAGTATCCCCGATCATATCATACCCACCGGTCTAGATCCCGCCTGCGACATGTCGCGCATCAATGGCGGGGCAAAGTCTTTCAATCTTCTGTTCGATCGCCGGGTAAAGTTCCGTGTTTTCCGACTGATCATTCTTGACGCCCCAGGACCAAAGCGCATTGGCGTGGAGAGGCGCAACAAGGAACCAGTGCTCGGCGACCGCGACCGCAAAAAGGGTCGCCAGAATCGTGTAGCCGACAAGATCGAACGGTGTCGCCGCTGCAAGGGCGCGCTGCGTGACACATACGGCCGCCACGGTCCATGCGGTCACCGATACCGGAAAAAACAGATTCATCGATCGCCGCCGCATATAGGTAGCGAGGTAACGAAGATCGGCCGGCAACAGTTCCACGCCGAGGTTCGGCGCGCCAAAGAAAAGATTGAGCTTTGCGCTTGTGTGCGCCCACCACAGGATCAGGAACGTTGAAAGACCGATTTGATTTCGCTGCCCCCAGGTGAGGGCGACAAGCGCAAGCGCGCAAAGAACGATCACAATTTCGTGATAGAGGCTTGTGCGCAAGGCCTACACAAAACGTCCCCAGCCCCGAAGCGTCGGCGGACACGGCGCATGGTTCGGGCCAGTGACAAAGCCCATATAGTAAGTGATGACCTGCCAGCCCCAGATCATCAAACCACAGAGAAAGGCGCAATAGGCCGATGCAGCGCTCATCTCACCACGCGTGACATCAACGCCCCAGAAGGCAAACAGCAATCCGATAGTCGCGCCCGCCATGCTCCATGGTAATGTG
>CAZJAY010000246.1:0-2977 GCA_964543915.1 uncultured Methylocystis sp.
ACACGGCGGTGGATCTGTAAAATGTTGAGAGTAATTCGAAAAAAATTGGCTTTCGGACTTGGCGTGTCGGCCGCTCTCGGCGGCGCATGGCACATGGCGCTAGCGCGCGAAGGTGATTTTCGCGTCACGACGGGTGGCGATCCAGTTCTCGCGCGGGCAGTGCTACTTTCGGTCGACGGACGTTCCACGTCGCACAAACCCAGGCTGCAACTCGCGCATGCGATAATGACGCGGACGCTGCCGGAACAGGGCGCTACGGTCATCGAAGGCCTTGCGAAAATCGAAATCTGGTATGATTCGGCGGTTCGAGACAATATGCTGGCCTTGGCGGTCACCGACGCGAATGGCGTTCGCGTCGATAATCGCGACCCCAAGGTCGATCCCGCCGACCAAACACATGTGTTTGCGAGTGTTCAACCCCTCGCGCCGGGATCATACACGATCCGCTATCGCGCGATTTCTGTGGACTCGTTTCTTGCGACCGGCGTCTGGAATCTCACAGTCGTCGCCAAACCCCAGTCGGTCGGGCAGTTGATCAAATAATAGCGGGTGGGTCTGAATGACGAGCGCTGGCCCGTGCGCAGCGAGCGCTTATAATCGCGCTCCGGCATCGAAAGTTGTTCACGCGCTTGTAGCGCGTGGGTTTATGCCTTGCGTGCGCGCGCCTTTTGCCGCCATCGCAGAAAACCCGACACATAGAGGATGAGCGGCCCGAGCCCTATCAACAGAATGAAGGGGCGTCCAGCCTCGCCAAAAGCTTCTCCGCTATGCAGAGGGAACTGCCACTCCATGAATTTCTCGCCGGCGGTATAGGTGTTGCGATCCTGCACATGCCGGATTGCGCCGCTATACTGATCGACGCCGACATTTCTGAAAGTAATTGTCTTGTTGGGTTCGCCAAAGTCGCGTTTCCCGACGACATAGACGGCGTCCGGTCCGCTCGGTAGCAAAATCCAGTGAAGCTTCCCATCGGGGAACACGCTGTTCGCAGCGGCTGCGGCTTCCTCGATGTCGATTGAAGCCTTGCCCGGGATGGGCGTCGACTTCCCGAACACAGGATCAGGTCGCAGTTGCGAGAAGAGCATGACGGCGGAACGGGTCGCCGGCTTGAAGATCATGCCGACGCCGGTAGCGATCATGACAAGGAAGATCGCCGCATAATAGGCGCCCACCGTTCGGTGAATGTCGAAAGCGACCCGCTCTCGCGACGCGCCCCATTTGATCTTGAAGCCCTGCCGCCAGTTCCCATTGGCAGGCCACCATAGATAGAGGCCAATCAGAACCGAAAGGAAGACCGCGATGCCGATCCCGCCAAGGATCCAGGCGTTCGTGAAGCCGAGCAGCAGCGTCCAGTGGAAAGCGACGAGAATGCGGATGAAGGGCTGGGAAAGCTGATCATCGCCGTGCAGGTACACGCGCTGCCCCTTCACCGTCGCGGTGTAGGGATCGACAAAGACTTCCCAAAAATAAGTGTCGAGATCGTCGCCATCGGTGGCATAGGTGACGGCCGCCGCGGCTCCGGGGTGGCGTGGCAATCTGAGGCGCTCCACCAACGCGCCCGGCGGGATAACCGCCTTCGCGGCGCTGAGGATTTCGTTCAGGGGGCGGTAGACCGGATTTGCCGGAACCTCGACCTTCATTATCGCAGAGTTGAGGAATTCGTCGATGTCCTGGCGATAGGACAGGATGCTGCCGCTCAGTCCGACGAGCACGATGACCGCGCCGAGGAACAGGCCGATCGTACGATGAATTCGCAGGAAGAGCATGCGGCCAAACTCCCGCCGAATGAGCGCGTCTGCCCTCTCCGCGACGCTTTCGATGGCGTCGCCGCTTGCTCGACTGTCGGACATGGCCTCTCCGCATCTGCTAGACGGCCCCGAGGAAGGGCGATATGATGTACTCGAGTAAATATCACACTCTGTAACGGCTGAAGTGTCAATCAGGAATCCGGACGGCGGTTTGCATTGTCGCTCAGGCGCGCGCATCTCTTCCCGTCAGGCCGATGATGCCTTCTGATCTGAAACCCCTTCAACCCTCAACGAACGGTTTCATGATGCAAAACATCGCTTTGCTCGCAATCACGCTGGCGCTCGCCGTCACGGCGTCCGGCATACGCGCCAGCGCGGAAGAGTTGACGCAGAATGACTGGCTGCTGCGCGCCGAGAACGACGAGGCGCGATTCCGGCTCCTCCAGAAGCAGATGCGCGGTTTCGATCAGCCGATGTGGGAAGTTGGCGAACGCTTCGAACGATTGCACGACGCGCTGAGGCGCGAGAATTACGAACTCGCCGTCTATCATTGGGACAAGATCAAGACATCAATCGAGAATGGGATTGCGAAACGCCCAGCGCGCGGCGAGAGCGCGCGGAACCTGTTCCTCGGCGACCCCTGGAGCGAGGTGCGAGCCGGACTGATCTCGGCGGATCGCAAGAAGGCCTGGGACGCGTACGACACGGCCCGCGCGGCCTGCCAGTCGTGCCACCAGGCCGAAAAAGTAGGGTTCATGAATCAGCAGGCAGTCTTTGACCTGTCGCGGCCGGAACGCTGACACGCGCGGCCAAGCCGAGATTACCTCGCCACGGCCTGGCCAGCCAGCGCGCCGAGCGGCGAGAAGCGCCAGATGAGATCGTCCCGGTTAGGCGCTTTTGAACCACATTGACGGATCGTCCTCGGCATGATCGAGAATGATCGAAGGTCACCCCCGCTCTATCTCAGCGGCGTCGAGCATGAGAATGCACGAAGCCTCGACATCACTGGCATTGAAGGCCGCGACGTCTCTCAAAGTCCAGCGCGCCCCAACCAGGCCCGATTTTCTGCGCGCAAGGCGTTTCTCAGGATCCACCAGCTCATCGGCCTGTTCGTCGGCGCGATCTTCGTCCTGATCGGCCTCAGCGGCGGGCTCCTCGCCTTCCGCGAGGACATCTCATGCCTCCTCGCTGTTTTGGCGGGACGTTGAAGCGGATGCATTTACGCAGAG
>CAZJAY010000247.1:0-2964 GCA_964543915.1 uncultured Methylocystis sp.
GCACCGGGCCCACCCTTCCGCACTTGCAGGACGAAACGACCGATGTGCGTCGGATCATCGACGACATCGACGACGAATTGGTCGCGCTACTTGCAAAACGGCAACCGCAGATCGAGCGTGCGGCCCGCGTGAAGCCGGGACTCGGCATCCCCGCCCGCGCGCCGGAGCGCGTCGATGAAGTGCTCGCGCGCGTGCTCGGCGCCTCCCGCCGCGAGGGGCTGTCGGTCGAGGTCGCGATGAAGCTCTGGACTGCGATTATCGAATGGTCGATCCAGTATGAAGAGCGCCTGATGGGCGACAAGGCGCCGCGCGGCCTCGATGCGTCGTCTCAGGATCCGGAGCGATCGTGAACCGATCGCGTCCGACTTCGCGCGGTCCCGATCCAGCCGCGTCGCGCCGTCCAGCGCAGGATGCGACGGGACGCGCGTTCGGCGACTGGAATATGGGGCCCAAGAATCCAGAGACCGAGCGGCAACATCCACACGCCGAGAACCGGCAGGAAGCTGAAAACGCCCCCGGCGACGAGCATAAAGCCCGCCGGGACGCCAATGTAGGCCGGCGCGCGCCGCAGCCTCGCGACCGGCGCGCATTTACGGTCGTTCGTCATGACCGGACCATCCAATGCGCGGCGGCGACGCTCCGCTGGCGCCAAAGGCGAGAGACCGCACGCGCGTGCTAAACCCCGTATCGAGGATCATATCGTGTCCCAGACCGCTTCCTCCAAATACATAAAAGGCGCAACCGGCGACTGGGAAGTCGTCATCGGCATGGAGATCCATGCGCAGGTTACGAGCCACGCCAAACTCTTCTCGGGCGCATCGGCCGAATATGGCGGCGCCCCCAACGAACATGTTTCGCTGGTGGACGCGGCCATGCCAGGCTTGCTGCCGGTTATCAACGAGGAGTGCGTAAAACAGGCGATACGCACCGGCCTTGGTCTCGAGGCGAAGATCAATCTTCGTTCGATCTTCGACCGCAAGAATTACTTCTATCCGGATCTGCCTCAGGGCTATCAGATTTCCCAGTACAAGCATCCGATCGTCGGCGAGGGCGCGGTCGTGGTCGACGTTTCGCCGACCGAGCGCATTATTGTCGGGATTGAACGCCTGCACCTTGAACAGGACGCCGGCAAGTCGCTGCATGATCTTTCCGCCACGGAAAGCCACGTCGATCTCAATCGCAGCGGCGTCGCGCTGATGGAAATCGTTTCGAAGCCGGACATGCGTTCGGCCGAGGAAGCGCGGGCCTATGTCTCGAAGCTGCGTACGATCCTGCGTTACATCGGCTCCTGCGACGGCAATATGGAGCAGGGTTCGCTGCGCGCGGACGTGAATGTGTCGGTGCGCCGTCCTGGCGAAGAACTGGGAACGCGGTGCGAGATCAAGAATGTCAATTCGATCCGGTTTATCGGTCAGGCGATTGAGGTCGAGGCGCGTCGACAGATCGGCGTTCTGGAAGATGGCGGGACAATTGAACAGCAGACCAGTCTCTTTGATCCCGGCAAGGGCGAAACGCGCGCGATGCGCTCCAAGGAGGAGGCGCATGATTATCGCTACTTCCCCGATCCCGATCTCATGCCGCTGGAATTCGATCAGGCCTATGTCGACGCGCTGCGGGAAAAGCTGCCGGAATTGCCGGACGCCAAACGCGCCCGGTTCATCGCGGAATATGGCTTGCAGCCCTATGACGCCGGCGTGCTCGTCATGGAGCGCGCACGCGCGGATTATTTCGAGGAGACGGCGAAAGGACGTGATGCGAAGCTGGCTGCGAACTGGGTGATCAATGAATTGTTCGGTCGTCTGAACAAGGAGGGACTGGATGTCCTTCGATCGCCCGTATCCGCCCCGGCGCTGGGCGCGATTGTCGATCTGATTTCGCAGGATGTTATTTCCGGCAAGATCGCCAAGGATCTTTTCGAGATCGTCTGGAGCGAAGGCGGCGATCCGCGCGAAATCGTCGAGTCGCGCGGGATGAAGCAGGTGACCGATACAGGGGCGATCGAGGCCGCCGTGGACGCTGTGATCGCCGCAAATCCCGACAAGGTTGAACAGGCGAAAGCAAAGCCGACCATGCTTGGATGGTTTGTCGGTCAGGTGATGAAACAGACGGGTGGCAAGGCCAATCCACAGGCAGTGAACGACCTTCTCAGGCGTAAACTTGGCGTCTGACGGCCGCGATTTTCATACCGCAACGAATCACAAAATCGATGGAGATGCGCGATTCCCGACGTCGCGCAGCCGTCGTCGTGCATTTTTTTGATTTTTTTTTGCGTCACGCACAATTTTTTTTGAATACGTTAACGGCGTGTCGATGCGCCGTTTCATTCGCGCTGCAGCGACGAGGTTTCGCCAAATTGCAGAACGGACTCTTTGGATCGATGCGTGGCGTGCGACCGTCGTTGAGCGTCGGCGACGCGCGATCCTGGTGGCCATACGTTATGACAGGCAAGAGACGCCTGATTGCGATCTGTGCGGAGTAAATTGCAGAAAAACAGATAATTGAGAAACGCTCTTGCGCCCGTCGCACGCATGTTTCGCGGGTTGATCGCATCGAGTCTCAGGCGCTGCCGACATACGCCTTTCCATATGCGTCTCTCCTTTCGGGTGATGCGCGAATGGTTCGTCCTCTCGCCGCCACGCGCGTCGCGCTTCTTCGACTTTGAAGCCTCGCAGGGCGCAAGACAGCCGCATAATGGACGCGCATGGCGTTACGCGCGCGAAGAAACACTTGAACGGTTGATCAACCTCGTTACGTTATCGGCGCGTATTGTCGGTCGACCATAATCCGGCAATTCCGATCAAGGGGACATAAAGTTATGGCGAGAGCTACAACGAAAAAGCGGAAACCCGCCAAGAAAGCGGCGGCCAAAAAAGGCGCCCGCAAGGCGGCGACCAAGAAGGCGACGACCAAGAAGCGCGTATCGAAAAAGGCGACAGCCAAAAAGGGCGCGCGCAAGACCACAGC
>CAZJAY010000248.1:0-2958 GCA_964543915.1 uncultured Methylocystis sp.
GCGGTCGTCGGAGATCTCGCCGGCGTCCCCCCTGTCGCCGCTGTGATCGCGGCGGCGGTCAGTTCCGCCGCACGCGATACTGGCCTCGTTCCCTGGAAGGAGCGGCCGCAATGTTTTCGCAAGGGCGTCGTCTCTCGCCTGCCGCCCCTGCCGCAGCCCGCAGCGCCGTCGGCGTAGCGGCGCAACCCGGGCCCCCCACGCGCAGTCGTCTCCTATTTTTGCGCGCTGGCGCGCGAGATGGCCTGCGAGATCAGATCACGCGCCGCCGCCGCGTCGCCCCATCCGGCGACCTTCGCCCATTTATTGGGTTCGAGATCCTTGTAGTGCACGAAGAAATGCTCAATGCGCCGCCAGGTCATTTCCTGGAGATCGGTATAATTGATCACATCGACGTAACGCTGGGTCAGACGCGCGGAGGGAACGGCGATGATCTTTTCGTCGCCGCCGGCTTCATCGGTCATGCGCAGAACGCCGATGGGGCGCACGGCAATCACTGCGCCTGGCGCGACAGGCCGCGTGTTGGCCACAAGCACGTCGCAGGGATCGCCATCGTCCGATAGCGTATGCGGGATGAAACCGTAGTTCCCCGGATAGCGCATAGCCGTGTAAAGGAAGCGATCGACGAAAAGCGTGCCCGAAGCCTTGTCGAGTTCATATTTGATGGGCTCGCCGCCCAGCGGCACCTCGACGACTACATTGACCTCGTGCGGCGGATTTTCGCCGATTGGAATGGCGTCGAGACGCATGAATGGTTCCCTTCTCGCGGATCGCGCCGGCGGTGCGCCGACGCCGACCTACTTAGCTGATTCGCGCGAAGGGCCGCAGTATGCGCGTCCCGAGGATCAGGGAGCCGGCGAGACATTCACGCTCGCGGCGGCGCGTTCGGCGGCGGCCTGCATCGTCTCGGTCGGCAGTGGGCCGACCAGCACGAAAGCAAAATCCGCCGCGCGCCATTCGATCGCGGTGACGCCGAAGCTTCCGCGCGGCGCCTGCGGCGCGGCGGCGAAAACCGCGCGCTCAAAGAACAGGCCGACCCTTCCGCCGTCGGCGCGCTCATAGATCAGGAAGCCGGCGGGTCCCACGACCCCCGGAACAATACGGCCGCCGAGCAGATTGAGGCCCTGCGGGGAGAGATCGGGAATGCGGGCGAAGCCGACGCGGGTCTTCAGCCGATCCGCCAGTTCGGCGCGTCGCGCCGCCGCGAATTCGACGGGATGCGCATCCGAGACATAGGTCGCATAGCTGATGCCGGCGCGAGACACATAGCCCTGCGGAAAGGTGACCGCCACGGGCGCGCGCGGCTCGCTCTTGCCGGCGAAAAGCAGCGCCGCCGCCGCTGCGATCGCCGCGCCGGCGAAAAGCAGCAATACGGCCCTGAGCAGCGCCTGTCGCTGCTGGCGCGCCCGTCGGTCGTCAATTCGCCGCGATCTGGGGGCCGCGCCCGGCCGCCCCCAATGAATCGCGCCCGTTCCGATGGGTTCATGTGTGGGCGCAATGGCGCGGGTCGCTGCTGTGCGCAGGCGGTTTGGCGGCGTTTCCAGCGCAATCGGCTCAAAGGCGGCGCGAAGGGCGGCATTCTGGCGGCGCCACAATTCCACCAGCGCTGCGTCGGTCGGGTTTTGCAGCAAAAAGTCCTCAACCCGACGCCGGCGCTCGGGATCGAGTTCGCCGTCGACAAGCGCGTGAAGATCGGCTTCTTCGAGAAAAGCGATGGGCGACAAGGCCAAAATCCTATTTGACGACGCGCAGATGAGAGCCGCCACGTCGCACGCCGGCTTCGTCCGGCGTCGCGCGGCCGGCGGGTGACGCGCGCGCGCGCCGCAGAAGCGACTGGGCGGTTTCGCGCGGCGCGCCGACGATCCGTGCGGCGGCGTCATAGCCGAAGCCTTCCAGCGAGACGAGCAGGAGCATGGCCCGCTCCTCGAAGGGAAGCGCGGCGAGGCCGTGGACGATCTGCGGATGGCGCGGTCCCGGCGCCGGCGCATCGGTCAGTTTGCGGGCGGCGATGGCGGTCAGCGCGACATAGGCCTCGAACCGCGCCTCCTCCGGTCCGATTGGACGAAGTTCGCGCGCATGGATTCGGGCGCCGACGCTTTGCAGCGCGCTCTGGACGATGCCGTCGGTCACGGCGGCGGCAGCGCCGGCGCCGAGCGCACGGGCGTAGCGCCGCAAAACCGGGGTCGCCTCGCCCAAAGCCTCGAAAATCTCGACGTTTCCGCCCATTTGTCGCCCGCCGCGTCTCCCGGTCGCGACTTTCCGCCGCCAGTTTCGCATTTTATCTAGTGTATGTCCCTATCGGGCGATAGGGGAAATGCGTGTGAGCGGACAAAGCGCCGCACGCTGCGCGGCTGCGCTGTCGCGGCGTCAGGGTTTCCTTCCGGCGGAAAGCGCGCTAAACGGCCCGGAGCTTCCCCGACCCCACAATCGGATGTCCCGATGACCGAACCCGCCGCGCCCGCCGCTCCTTTCGCCGGAATTCTCGCCGGAAAGAAAGGCCTGATCCTCGGCGTCGCCAATAACCGGTCAATCGCCTGGGGCATTGCGCGGGCGGCGCGCGACGCGGGCGCCGAACTGGCGCTGACCTACCAGATTGACGCCCTTGAAAAGCGCGTGCGTCCCCTTGCGGCGGAGCTTGGCGCGCATATCGTCGGCCGCTGTGACGTTTCCGAGGTCGATACGGTCGACGCCGTCTTCGCGGAAGTCGAAAAGCTCTGGGGCAAGCTCGATTTCGTCGTCCATTGTCTCGCTTTCTCGGACAAGGATCAGCTCGATGGCCGTTACGTCGACACGACGGCGGATAATTTCACCCAGACGATGCTGATCTCCTGCTATTCTTTCACGGCGCTCGCGCAGCGCGCCGAAAAGCTGATGACCGATGGCGGCTCGCTGCTGACGCTTTCCTACTATGGCGCCGAGAAATGGATGCCGCATTACAATGTGATGGGCGTCGCCAAGGCC
>CAZJAY010000249.1:0-2957 GCA_964543915.1 uncultured Methylocystis sp.
GACCCGACGCTTCGTAATGGCGATATCGTATTCGACGCCGCCGGCGCGTCGGTCTACCGTGGCTCCGGTTTCGCCTCGGCGGAGAATTCCTCTATTGTTTCAGCGGGCGCCCGGAAAGCCATCCGCGCCGTGCTGGCGCTGCCGCGTGTCGCGCCGGTCGGCGAAAGCGTCGCTGACGCCTCCACTGCAGGCCAGCCGACGGAAGGCAAAAGCATGTCAGGCGCAGCGCCGATCGCCGAAGCCGCCGGTTCGCGTCGGATGGATGGCCGCTGACCTGACCGAAACTTGTTGCGCCACCGCTTTGCGTTCAGCCTGCGATTGCGTTTCCCGCAACTCTCGGCGCGTCGCGCGCCGGCGTCGCCCTCGTAATCGCCGCGCAGGAGAAAACCCATGATTGCTCGACGTTTTTCCGTGAAAGCGGCGCTGGTCATCGCCCTTGCTGCGATAGGTCAGACGACTTCCGCCATGGCGGCCGCCTGTGGCGGAAGCGGCGCTGGCTTTGAGGCCTGGAAACGCGAGTTTTCGGCGGAGGCCGCCGCACGCGGCGTTGGCGAACGGGCGCTCGCCGCCCTTGATCAGACTCATTACAACACGGCGACCATCGGCGCGGATCGTGGCCAGAAGAGTTTCCGGCTCTCGCTCGACCAGTTCATGCACAAGCGTGGCGCGTCCGCCATTATTTCGCGCGGGCGGGCGCTGAAGCGTAGCCAGGCCGCCCTGTTCGACTCAATTGAGTCGCGCTACGGCGTGCCGCCCGGTCCCCTTCTGGCTATCTGGGGGATGGAGACCGGTTTTGGCGCGATCCACGGCAACCAGCATTCGCTATCGGCCGTCGAGACGCTCGCCTATGATTGTCGTCGCTCCGAATATTTCACCGATCAGCTCTATGCGGCGCTCAAGCTGATAGATCGGGGCGTGATCTCGCCCAACGCACGCGGGTCGATGCATGGCGAAATCGGGCAGACGCAGTTTCTCCCGAAAAACATCCTGCAATATGGGGTGGGGGGCAATCTCGACAACGCGGGACCCGCATTGATGTCCACGGCCAATTTCCTGCGCGCGCACGGCTGGCGCGCGGGCGCGGGCTACCAGCCCGGAGAGGCCAATTTTGCGGCGATCCAGGCGTGGAACGCCGCCTCCGTCTATGAGCAGGCGATCGCCATCATCGGCCGGAAGATCGACGAAGACTGAACGGCGCCCCGATCCGGGGCGGCGCATAACCGTCCCGGAGCCTCTGGACAACGGCCCGACGGCTTTCTATAAGCCCCTCGACGCCCCGCGCGGGCCCAGGTAGCTCAGTTGGTAGAGCATGCGACTGAAAATCGCAGTGTCGGTGGTTCGATCCCGCCCCTGGGCACCATCCCAAAATCCGAAATCCTAAGATAACGCACGATAATTCAACAACTTATCCGGCTATATCGTTTTCGGCGCTGCGACGCCGTCCGCCAGAATATCCGGCGACTTTCTTTCCAGCCCTTGCTGAGCCCTTGCTGGAATTGCCTGCTCCCCTTAAATTTTGGTCATCGGAAAGCACTAGCATTGAATGCGAGAGCTTAACCATGCGTGATCGGATTACGAAGCGCGTTGTCGAGAGCGTCCAGCCCGGCCTACGTGACGTTTTTCTTTGGGACAGCGATATCCCTGGCTTTGGTTGCAAGGTCACGCCGAAGGGCAAGCGCATTTACGTTCTGCAATATAGCCGCAACGGAAAAGACCACAGGGTCACAATAGGTCGTCACGGCGTCGAATTGACCGCTGAGATGGCGCGTAATGAGGCATACCGCCTGCGCGGTAGCATTGCATCTGGAGAAAACCCCGCTCTGGAGAGAAAAAGAGCGCAATCTCAACCCACGATCGCGGATCTCGGGGAGCGTTACATCCGAGATTATGCGTGTCCACACAAAAAGCCATCTGGCCTCGCTCAAGACCGCCGAAATCTTGACAACCATATCAAGCCACTAATCGGGTCTCTCAAGGTTTCAGAAGTGGAACGTCAGGATATTTCCCGTGTCATGCGGGAAGTGGCTGCTGGCAAAACAGCAAGGGATGAGAAAACGAAACATCAAGGTCGTCGGATCGTACGCGGTGGAGAAATTGTCGCTAACCGCGTGCAAGCATTACTATCCAAAATGTTTGAATTGGCTGAAGAATGGCAATATCGCCCGATAAATTCCAACCCGTGTAGGGGTGTGAAACGGTTTTCAGAAAATAAAGTTGAGAGATATCTGTCGTCCAACGAGTTTTCACGCCTTGGTCACGCTCTCGCTGCCGCTGAAGACGGGCGCATGATCCTCGAAACTACCCCCCAGCCACCACCTCCTCGTAAACGGGGAGGGCAAAGGAAAACAGGTCCCCGCTTTGAAAATAGATATGCAGTAGCTGCAATTCGGCTGCTTATATTTACAGGATGCCGGCTCGGAGAGATATTGAAATTAAAATGGTCACAAATCGATTTTGAAAGGCGTATGTTAATGATCCCCGACAGCAAGACCGGCGCCAAAACCGTCTATCTTTCAGAGGATGCTGTCAATGTGATTAAATCCATCTCCCCCGTGGAGGGTAATTCACACGTCTTTCCCGGTAAAAATCCTGGGGAGCACATCCAATCAATAAGAAAACCATGGGAAAACATTTGCAAGGCAGCTGGCGTCGACAACCTGAGACTGCACGATTTAAGACACAGTTTTGCAAGTGTGGGCGCAGCAAGTGGTCTGAGTTTACCTATGATTGGCGCGTTACTTGGCCATTCGCAACCTAATACGACTGCACGCTATGCTCACCTCGCGTCATCACCTCTGCATCAGGCAGCCGATACTATTGGCAATCAAATCTCCAAGAAACTGAACGAAAACTAAGTTGAATGGTTTCAGCAGGCTATGATTCTCTGTTGGTAATGACTCGACTTTCAATCAGGGGGCGGATCCCAGCGCAATCGGCGATAAAATCAATGACCTAAG
>CAZJAY010000250.1:0-646 GCA_964543915.1 uncultured Methylocystis sp.
CGCCTTCAGCGCGTCTGAAATCTAGAAATTGGCGTAGACGTTCTGAACGTCGTCATTGTCTTCGAGCGTATTGACCAGTTTGAGGATTTTTTCGCCCGCTTCGTCATCGACCTTAATGGTGTTCTGCGGTCGCCAGATCAGCGCCGCCTTGCGGGGATCGCCGAATTTCTTCTCAAGCGCCAGCGCCACGTCGCGCAGGCTTTCGACCGAGGTGATGATTTCGTGGGTTTCCTCGGTTGAAGCCACATCGTCGGCGCCCGATTCTATCGCGGCATCCATCAAGGCGTCTTCCGAGGCGACTTTCCGGTCGAATTCAACGAGACCGACGCGATCGAACATGAACGACACGGCGCCGGTTTCCGCAAGCGCGCCGCCAGCCTTGGTGAAGCCGGAGCGCACCTCGCCGGCCGTGCGATTGCGATTGTCTGTCAGCGCCTCGATGATGACGGCGACGCCGCCTGGCGCGTAACCTTCATAACGCACCTCGTCGTAATTCTCTGCGTCGGCGCCGGAGGCTTTTTTGATCGCCCGTTCGATATTGTCCTTGGGCATATTCTCGGCCTTGGCCGCGAGCACTGCGGCGCGCAGGCGCGCATTCATATTGGGGTCTGGCAGACCCATTTTGGCGGCGACGGTGATTTCGCGG
>CAZJAY010000250.1:656-2956 GCA_964543915.1 uncultured Methylocystis sp.
GAAGAGCTTGGAGCGTATTGCATCCTGCTTGCCCTTCTTGTGCATGCTGTTCTTGAATTGACTATGCCCCGCCATCGCGCCTTTTCCCTGATCCGTCCATTCTGTTTCGCCGGTACGGCGTCCGGCGCGTGGTATACGCCTGCGCGTGAGGGAAATAAAGGAAAGCAACCCGCATGACCTCGGACGCGCCCCGCCCGCCGCGCGGCTGTACGCCGCCAGACCCGCCGCATCCGCTGAACCGGCATACGCCATTGCCGGGCGAACGGTTTCGGCCGGATCGCGACGACCCGACCGCCGCCGACCGCGTCCGCGCGCTGATCGCGAGTCCATCCTATCGGGAAGCGGATTCGGATATCGACTTCCTGAACTCGCCAGACGCGCGCGCGCCACGCCTTCAGCTTGATTATCTGAAGGCCGAGACCCTGCTTCGCCGACAAGGGTTGACGGACGCCATCGTCGTGTTCGGATCGACCCGGCTGATCGAGCCGGCCGCCGCCCGCGCGCGGCTGACGGCGGCGCGCGCCGAGAGCCTTGCCGCGCCGGACGACGCCAAACTGCGGGAAAAAGTCGCAATTGCGGAGCGAATCCTCGATAAAGCAAAGTATTACGAAGTTGCGCGGGCGTTTGGCGCGCGCGTCGGCGCCTGTTGCGATTGCCCGGACGGGCGCCGCCTGACGATCGTCACGGGCGGCGGGCCGGGCGCCATGGAGGCGGCCAACCGCGGGGCCTTCGAGGCTGGCGCGCCCTCTGTCGGCTTCAATATCTCATTGCCGCGCGAACAGTTTCCCAACCCCTACATCACGCCGGCGCTTTGTTTTCGATTCCATTATTTCGCTATTCGGAAGCTTCATCTGCTTCAGCGCGCGCGGGCGCTCGTCGCCTTTCCGGGCGGTTACGGAACGCTCGACGAACTTTTCGAGACGCTGACGCTCGCACAGACACGAAAAATACCCCCTCTTCCCATCGTGCTTGTCGGCGAAGCCTACTGGCGCGGCGTCTTCGACGTCGATTTCCTCGTCGCCGAGGGGGTCATAGAGCCCGAGGACCGCGATCTCTTCTGGTTCGCCGAAACGGCCGACGAAATCTGGTCAGGCATCCTCGAATGGTGCGCAAAAGCGGGAAAACCCCTGTTCTGAGCCCGGATAATCCTCATCGCCGCGCGCTTCTTCTCCGGCCGACATTGCAACGACATTTGTACTCGCCTATGTGAGGCGCGCGGCGCCGCGCCGCAACAAAAGATGGAGAAACGAATGAGCTGGCTGAAGGCGATCGCCGGGGGCGTTATCGGCGCCGAGGCGCTGAATCTGGTCAAGGCCTATGTCGAGCAGCAGGGTGGGCTCGATGGGGTCGTGAAGAAGATCGAGCAGTCCGGTTTCGGACGTGAGGTCAAATCGTGGATTTCCACCGATCCGAACAAGCCGCTCAACGAAATCGAGATTGGCCAGGCGCTTGGCATCGATCGGATCAAGGCGGCGGCCAAAGAGGCGGGCATTGATCTCGAAAAGGCGCGTGAACTGCTTGCCCAGTATCTCCCCGTCGCAATCGACAAGGCGACGCCGGATGGCAAGTTGCCGCCGAAAGACTCTGACGCCGCGTAAAGCGACGCAATTTCGCCTCGCGCTTTCGCCGTCGGTTTTTGTCAACCGGCGGCGTTTTTTTTACGTATGTGGCCATGCGCGCCGGGGCGCGGCTCCGGCGTCCTCCTGGTCCGCGCCTTTTTGGCCGTGGCCTTGCCTCGGCCCTGTCGATTTTGTAAGGCCGACGGGATCGCTCGCCGTCGCGCGGGCTCTCCGGACGCTGCGCCGCAGCCGGCCCCGCGGCCGTGCGGACAAACAACACAGGTAAAATCGATGGCCAAACGCGCGCTGGTGACCGGCGTTACGGGACAGGATGGCGCTTATTTGTCCCAGTTCCTTCTGGAAAAAGGCTACGAAGTGCATGGCGTGATCCGCCGCTCCTCGCATCGCGGGGTTGAGGATCACCGTTTGCGCTGGCTGGGCATCAGCGGCAAGGTTCAGTTGCACGACGCCGATCTCGCCGATCTTTCGAGCCTTTTGCGCACCGTGCAGGACGTTCGGCCGGACGAGATCTACAATCTTGCGGCGCAATCCTATGTCGCGTCTTCGTGGCGACAGCCGATCCTGACCGCCAACGTCACAGCCGTGGGCGTGGCGAATGTGCTGGAGGCCATGCGCCTCGCCGCGCCGGACGCGCGCTTCTATCAGGATTCGTCATCCGAAATGTATGGTCTCATCCAGGAGCCCATGCAGAGCGAAAAGACGCCGTTCTATCCGCGCAGT
>CAZJAY010000251.1:0-2949 GCA_964543915.1 uncultured Methylocystis sp.
TGAGAATGGTCGCCATCTGAACCGCGCCGACAAGAACATAGGGAAGAATCTTGCCCAGCATGATCTCGACTGGCCGGACCGGCATCGCGAGCAGGGCCCCATCGTGCCGCGCTCGACCTCGCGCGTCACCGAGTGCGCCGTATAGATGAGCATGGTCATGGTCAGGAGTGTGCCGATCAGTCCCGGCACGATATTGCGGCGCGTTTCGCCCCCGGGGTTGTAGTCGCGGTGGACAATCAGGTCGAACGGGGGCGGTCCCTGCGCAAGCCGGCACAGCGGCCCTGTCAGCTCGCGTTCCAGCGCGCGCCCGGCGGCGCCGATTGCGGCGGCGATAGCTCCGGAGGCGGCGACAGGATCGGTTGCGTCGGCGATCAGAGCGACCGCGGGTCGTTCGCCCCGGATGAGCCGGCGCGAAAATTCAGGCGTAAGCTGGATAATGAATTGCGCGCGATTGGACCGGATCAGCGCGAGCGCCTCCGCCTCGCCGGCGGCTTCATATCGCAGGTCGAAATAATCGGTGGCGCGCAACGCGGCGACAAAAGCGCGTGCGATGGCGCTGTCGTCCCGCGACAGGAGCGCCGTCGGGAGATGTTTGGGGTCGGTGTTGATCGCAAAGCCGAACAGCAGCAGCTGGATAAGAGGAATGCCGATGATCATCGCGAAGGTCGGCCGATCCCGCCGCAACTGGATAAATTCCTTCACGAACATCGCCCACAGGCGTTGCCGGGCGGTCCCCGAACGCTCCATGCGCGCGACGGAGGGGTCTCGACTCATGCGTCCGGCATTTTTCGCGACATGAGATCGATGAACACGTCTTCAAGCGTTGCGGCGTCGCGCGCCCAGCGCTGGTCGGGCCTCCTCGCAGAAAACAGGGTCGCGATTTCGCGCATCAGTTGCTCATCCCGCCCCGCGACATGCAACGCGCCGCCGAAACGCGCGACCATGTCGACACCCGGCGTATCTTTCAGCGCGGCGGCGAGGGCATCGAGCGCCGCGCCGGTCACGACCCACGTCGAAAGTCCGGCGTCGGCGATGATACGATCGATCGGCCCCGAAACCAGCAACCGTCCATTCGAGATATAGGCGATCTCGTGGCACCGCTCCGCTTCATCCATGTAATGGGTCGAGACAAGAACGGTCAGGCCATCGGTTGCAAGACGGTGAAGCTCGTCCCAGAAATCGCGCCGCGCCTTTGGATCGACGCCGGCCGTCGGCTCGTCGAGCAGCAGCAATTCAGGCTGCGGGAGAATACAGGCACCAAGCGCCAGACGCTGTTTCCAGCCGCCGGATAATTCCCCGGCGAGCTGTTGGGCGCGACTGGCCAGCCCCAGTCGATCGAGCGCCGCCTGCGCGGCCGCGCGAGGCGACTTCAGTCCGTAGATTCGGGCCACGAATTCCAGATTTTCGCGGATCGTGAGGTCCCGATAAAGAGAAAAGCCCTGGGTCATGTAGCCGACATGCCGCTTGATGCGCGTTTGTTCGGTCAGAATGTCATAGCCAAGACAGCGGCCGGAGCCGGAATCGGGCGTCAACAGACCACAGAGCATCCGGATAGTTGTCGTCTTGCCGCTGCCGTTTGGTCCCAGAAAGCCCTGGATGATGCCACGCCGAACCCGCAGCGACAGGTTGTCGACGACAACGCGCCCGCCAAAGGATTTTGTCAGTCCGTCGACCGCGATGGCGAAAGGTTCTGCTGCTTCCGGGGCATCGGGGATCTCCCGCGCGCCGATCATGGCGGCGCCTCGCCGCCAGACGCCGTCGTCCGAAGCACCCTGACAGGCAGGCCAAGCGGGAGATCGCGTCCGGCGCCCTCAAGGCGCGCCTCGGCCCTGAACACGAGCTTCGCGCGTTCGGCGTCGCTGAAAATAACCGGTGGCGTGTATTCCTCGCGGCTGGAGATGAAGGAGACGCGCGCCGACAGGTTGGGCGGACATGCATCGCAGCGCACTTCCATGCGATCGCCGGCGCGCAACCCGGCCAGAGCTGGCTCGGGCGCGTAAAAACGAACTTTGCGGTTACCGGGCGGCAGTAGGGCGACGACCGGCTGGCCGGCGTTGATCGCTTCGCCGGGACGGAAAAAGACGTCCTGCACCACGCCGGCCACCGGCGCCCTGACCGTCTGCCGGGCGATTCGAATGTCGAGCGCCTCGCGCGCGGCGCGCGCCTGCGCGACGGCCGCCTGCGCTGCGTCAATTTCCTGCGACCGGCCCGACAATTGCGCGGCCTCGATCTGGCGATGCGCCTCTTCGACGGCCGCCTCGTCACGCGCGCGCGCCATCGACGCGCGATCCAGCGCCGCCTTCGCGACATGCTTTTCCGAAAAAAGAATCCGCTGGCGCTCGTAATCGGCGCGCGAGAGGGTCAAGGCCGCCTCCGCGCGCGCCAGCGCAGCGCGCAGAACCGCGATCTGCTGCGGACGATTCATCGACGCGCGCATATTTCCCGCCTGCGCCTCAAGCTGCGACAGACGCGCACTGGCCTCGGCCCGCTGACGCTCAAGGAGCTCCGTCGACAACGCAAAAAGCGGCGCGTCCGCCGCGACATGGTCGCCAATGGCGACGTCAAGCCGGGACAGCCGCTCGCCCTCGATCGGACCGAGATAAAGCGTCTCGCCCTCGACATAGCCGAGAAAGACCGCGCCCGACGCAGTTTTCTGGCGCGTCGTTTGCCAGTAAAGAACGCCGCCAAGCGCCAGGAAAATCGTCGCGGCCATGACAACGCGCATCATGAGAGACCAGGTCCCGTGCATCGGACGACGATCCGCGCGACCGCGCCGCTCTCCTTTTGGCGCGAATGGCGCAAAAAGGCTACACTGGCGGCACGATTTGGGAAAAGGGTCGAAACATGGCTGAGGAAATGACGGAGCTGCCGGCGCGCGATGGCATGGATTACGAGGTGGTTGTGGTCGGGGCCGGACCGGCCGGCCTCGCGGCGGCGATCCGGCTCAAA
>CAZJAY010000252.1:0-2946 GCA_964543915.1 uncultured Methylocystis sp.
CGGCCGGACGCCCGCCATTCCTCCAGAATCGTGATCCCGTCTTTTTTCGGCAGCCCGATGTCGAGGACAATGGCGTCGTAGTGTTCCGTTTCCCCGAGGAAATGACCCTGTTCGCCGTCGAAGGCGCGATCGACGGCATAGCCGGAATGTTCGAGCGCCGCGACAATCTGACGGTTCAAATCCCTGTCGTCCTCAACCACGAGCAGGCGCATCTCTTTTCCCTCGCTTGAAGCTCCGAGGATCAATCCTCTTTGTGGTCGCCCTGCGCCTTGCCGGTCGTCGCGTCAAACAGAATCCTGACAATTCGGCCGTCTGGTCGAACGACGCTGATCTCATAGACGAAAGCCGAGCCGTTTCTGCAGAGCCGCGAGCCGAGCGGTTCGCCCTTCGTCTGCTCTCTCGCGGCGCGCATGCTTGCAAATGGATCGGCAAGTTTCAATGCTTCGATTTTTTCCCGCGTCTGGGCCGTAGAGAAGCATTGCCGCTGCGGTTCATGTTCCTGCGCGCTTGCGCCGACGCAGAGAAGCGCGGCCGCGAGAAGCGGTGCGCCTGCGCGACAGGCCCGGAAGTCGTTGCGTCTCGTCCTCATCGGTTCATCAAGTCGGGCAGTGGTCCTGAATGCGTCCTGAACGCCGTCGCTGAGCAGCACCCGTTCCTGAGGGCGCTCACCGTCGATTGTGACGACCTTCGCATTGTGGCGCAAACGGGACGCCGCCATTTTCTGTCGTCTCAAAAATATTCAATGATAATGGCGAGGCCGGCGGCTCCCGCGCCGCCCGCGCCGCCTGTTCCCCCGTTCCGGCGCGCGCCGCCGCCACCGCCGCCCCCGCCAGGAAAGCCGCCGCCGCCGCCCGGGCCCGCCGCCGCCGTCGCAGCCGCGCCGCCGCCGCCGCCTGCGCCGGCAAGCTGCAGGGGCGCAGGCCCGTTGAACCATGATCCGCCCAACGCGCCGGCTTTCACGCCGCTCGCCATCCCGCCTTGCGCCACAATCATTGCGCCGTCGATGTAAACCGGGCCGCCGCCGCCCCCATCCCCCGCGACATTGGTCGTCGAAAATCCGCCGCCGGCGCCGCCGCCCGTCGCGCCGCCGATTGCCGCGCCCCCGGCCGCGCCTGCGCCGCCCGCGCCCGGCGCGCCGCCGCCGCCCGAACCGAAACCTTCCACCGTGGATGCGGACGGCGCGCCACCGGCGCCACCGCCGCCAATGCCCAGCGCCCCGGCGCCGCCGCTCGCCCCGCCGCCGCTGGCGCCGGCAAGCAGCGGCGAGCCCCCTGCGCCGCCGCCTGATCCGGCTCCAATCTGACCGCCGGCCCCGCCGCCGCCGCCGAAAGCGGCCGCAAGGGCGCCAAAATGCGTCGCGCCGCCGGCCATGCCGGTTTCGCCGTTGGTCGATGCGGCGACGGCCGCCGCGCCGCCAGCGCCGCCAACTCCGATCGTGATCGAGAGCGGTGCGCCGGTCAGCGCATTTGCGGCGAAAGTGACACGCGTCCGGCCGCCGCCGCCGCCCCCGGCGCCGCCCGACGCCGCAATCCCGATTGCGCCGCTGGCGCCGCCGCCGCCACCGCCGCCGCCCCCGAAGAGAATGACCTCGATCACGCGCGCGCCGGACGAAGGCGTATAGGAGCCAGAGGCGGAAATAATGTGGATTTTGGCCGGTCCGCCGCCCGGAAAGGCGACCGCGCCGGTCGCCGCGTCGACGACGATGCCGTCCCGCCATGTTCCGCCATCGGCGGAGACCTTCACCCGGTAATGTTCGTCGCCAATTATCCCGGCTTCGACACGCGCCGAATAATTCGTCTCGTAGATGTGCGAGGCCGTACGCGCGCCACTCTCCTTGTTGAGGTAGATGCGGACGTCGCCGGAGCCGCCGTCAGCCGCATTTTTCGCCGTAATCAGCGCCTGATTGAGGCGCGCTGCGAGCGGCGTGGCGGAGTCGGCGGCAGTCCCGAGTCCAAGCGTGGCAAGTTGAGAAAGATCGCGGATCAGCAAGTCGAGCGGTCGCCATTGGCCGCCATCGTGAACGAGTAGAATATCCTCGTTTTCGACATAGACCCGCCAGCCGGCTTTCGGCGGCAGAAATGTCCATTCTTCGGCGAGGAATGTTGCGATCTTGCCCGCCGCGCCGACGAAAGCGCCTGTTGGCGCATCGCCGACAAGCAAGCGTAATCCTTCGGTCGGCGTCGCGGCATTTCGGTATGCGACGGCGAGGTGGGTCAATGCGTCGAGCAAAAACAGGGCTTCGTTGTGCGTGACGTGTTTTTGCGCCTGCGCGGATTCGATCAGCGGCAGGGACAGATGCGTTGTCGACATGTCGGGGCCTATTGCACGGTGAGCGTAAGCGACAGTGGAAAGACGCGCCCGACGGATGTGCTCATCTGAAATAGCGAGACCGTGAGCGACGGTTGTATCGCGCCGAAATCGAAGATTTCGTCAGCGGCCGGATAAAGGATCGGCGATGCGTTTGTTGCGATGATGCGTGGAGCTCCGGGCGTCGAAATCTCCGCCTCATAGCTTTCGGCCGTCTCCCCGAGAGGAATTTCCGCAACGCCCCATGCGTATGCATCGATGCGTCCGCGCCGAATAAAGCGGATTTCAACGCCCGCCGGCGTGCGTCGCGCACGCGCATGGGCAGGCGCCAGTGGACGCAGACTTTTATTGGAGGCTGTGATCGACGTGCGAATGAAACGGGGGTCGCCGACGTCGTAATCCGCCGGCCCGATCCCGTAGGAAATCGCTGCGCCGATTTCGTCGATGCCTCGCGCCAGCGGCGTGATCGCATCGTCGAGCAGAACGACGGTCGCGCCGGCTGGCGTTTCGCGTTGCGCGAGATGCGTTTCGCCGCCGAGTCCGCGTAGCATACGACGCAGTCGAGAGACGCCCGGCGCCTCAAGGTCGGCGCGCGAGAAGGCGACGATTTCCCATGCGTCGCCAGAACCGCGTAGCGCG
>CAZJAY010000253.1:0-224 GCA_964543915.1 uncultured Methylocystis sp.
CGGGCCGCACCACCGTCGGCTAGGTCACGAAGGCGCAGATCCGCGAGATCGCGTAAAAGAAAATGCCCGATCTCAACTGCTCCTCGATTGAATCCGCAATGTCGATGATCGAAGGCTCGGCCCGCGCCATGGGCCTCCAGGTGGTGGAGTAAGACGATGGCCCATCAGGGAAAGAGAATTGTCAAGGCGCGCGAGGGCATTGACCGCACGAATCTTTAAGCGAT
>CAZJAY010000253.1:234-2943 GCA_964543915.1 uncultured Methylocystis sp.
TCGGTCGAGATCGCCATGAACCTCGGCGTCGACCACAAAATTGCGGTCCAGATGGTGCGCGGCGTCGTCAACCTGCCGAACGGCACCGGCCGCGTGCTGCGCGTCGCCGTTTTCGCGCGCGGCCCCAAGGCCGATGAGGCGACGGCGGCGGGCGCGGATGTCGTCGGGGCCGAAGATCTCGTCAACACCGTCATGAGCGGCGCGATCGACTTCGATCGCTGCATCGCCACGCCGGATATGATGCCGCTCGTCGGCCGTCTCGGCAAGGTGCTCGGCCCGCGCGGCATGATGCCCAATCCGAAGGTCGGCACGGTGACGATGGACGTCGCGGCGGCGGTGAAGGCCTCAAAGGGCGGCGCCGTCGAATTCCGCGTCGAAAAGGCCGGCATCGTGCAGGGCACGGTCGGCAAGACGTCCTTCGACGAAGGCAAGCTCATCGAAAACATCAAGGCCTTTGTCGACGCGGTCGCCAAGGCCAAGCCGCAGGGCTCGAAGGGCACCTATATCCAGCGCGTCGCGCTAAGCTCCACGCAGGGGCCGGGCGTGAAGGTCGACGTGTCGAGCCTCGGCGCGCAGACGGCGTAAGCCGATCCAGCTTGCCTCGTTTTTAAGCCGGCGGGGAAACCCGCCGGTTTTTTATTGGCCAGCACGGCAGGCTCGCGCGTCGCGTAAATACAAGGCCATTTTCAGCGGCGCCGCGCCGCCTGCCGCCGTCCCTCGCGACAGGCCGTCGCATGGGGCGTCGCGGGACGGTTTCCGCCTTGTCTCCGGTCGGCTTTCCCCATAGTTTGCGCCCGCGCGAGACCGTCGCGCCGCGGGCGCCGCGCGCCTGTCTTTTGTGCCGCCGCCCGGCGTTCCGCCGCCGCATTGCTTCAGGAATTCAATTCATGTCCGTTCTGATCGACAAAAACACCAGGGTCATCACTCAGGGCTTCACCGGCAAGACGGCGACCTTCCATTCCGAGCAGGCGATCGCTTACGGCACGAAAATGGTCGGCGGGGTGTCGCCAGGAAAAGGCGGCGCAACCCATCTCGGCCTGCCTGTTTTCGATACGGTGGCGGAAGCCCGCGCCAAAACAGGCGCCGAGGCCTCGGTCGTCTATGTGCCGCCGCCGGGCGCGGCCGACGCGATCTGCGAGGCGATCGACGCGGAAATTCCCCTGATCGTCGCGATCACCGAGGGCGTGCCGGTTCAAGATATGATCCGCGTCAAACGCGCCCTTTCCGGCTCGAAATCGCGTCTCATCGGTCCGAACTGCCCCGGCGTCGTCACGGCCGGCGAGAGCAAGATCGGCATCATGCCGGGCAATCTTGTCTCGCGCGGCTCGGTGGGCGTCGTCTCGCGCTCCGGCACGCTGACCTATGAGGCGGTGTTCCAGACGACGCGCGAGGGCCTTGGCCAGACCAGCGCGGTCGGCATCGGCGGCGATCCGGTCAAGGGCACGGATTTCATCGAGGTGCTGGAGCTGTTCCTCGCCGACGACGCCACGAAATCGATCATCATGATCGGCGAGATTGGCGGCTCGGCGGAGGAAGAAGCGGCGCAGTTCCTGATCGACGAGGCGAAGCGTGGCCGGAGGAAACCGATGGTCGGCTTTATCGCCGGCCGCACCGCCCCGCCCGGCCGCCGCATGGGCCATGCCGGCGCGATCATCGCGGGCGGCAAGGGCGACGCCGAGAGCAAGATCGCGGCGATGGAAGCCGCCGGCATTCGCGTGTCGCCCTCGCCCGCCCGTCTCGGCAAGACGTTGGTCGAGGTGCTGAAAGGATAGGCGCCGATATTGCAGGCGCTGCCTATATAAAGCTTAAGGTCGTCGCCGCGTCGCGATGCGGCGGCCAGACAGGCCTCCGGCGGCGGGTCCGGCCTTTCGGACGCGTCGCGGCGGGCGCGGAAAGAAGCGATACGATGGCGCGTCTCGAGACCGATGGCGGCGCGGGCCCTGCTGGGCCGCGCTCGCCGCAGAATGAGTTTCTGGCGAAAACCTCTTTTCTTCAGGGCGCGAACGCCGCCTATATCGAAGAGTTGCTGGCCGCTTTCGCGGCGGACCCCGCATCCGTGAGCCCGGAATGGCGGGCCTTCTTCGCCGAACTGGGCGCCGCCCCCGACATCGCGCGCCCGAGCTGGGCGCGCTCCGATTGGCCGCCGGCGGCCCATGGCGACTGGATCGCTGCGTTGACCGGCGAGGAGGCCACGCCCCCCACGCGCGAAAAAGCCGCGCAGACGTCAGCGGCGGCGACCGGCGAGGACATCCGGCAAGCGACCCGCGACTCCGTGCGCGCGCTGATGATGATCCGCGCCTATCGCATGCGCGGCCATCTGCACGCCAATCTCGATCCGCTCGGACTTGAGGAACGGCAGGATCACGGCGAACTCGATCCCGCGACCTATGGATTCCGCGACGAGGATTACGACCGCAAGATTTTCATCGATGGCGTTCTCGGTCTGCAATACGCCAGCGTCTTCGAGATGGTGGCGATCCTGCGCCGCACCTATTGCGGCAATATCGGCTTCGAATTCATGCATATCTCCAACGCCGAGGAGAAAGCCTGGCTCCAGGCGCGCATCGAGGGGCCGGAAAAGGAAATCGTCTTCACCGGGAAAGGCAAGATCGCCATTCTCAACAAACTCGTCGAGGCGGAAGGCTTCGAGAAATTCCTCGACGTCAAATACACCGGCACGAAACGTTTCGGTCTCGACGGCGCCGAAGC
>CAZJAY010000254.1:0-2934 GCA_964543915.1 uncultured Methylocystis sp.
TCGCAGCGCATCTGGGGCTACGAGACGCCGGACGGCTCCTTCGCCCAGTTCTGCCGCGCGCAGGACCGGCAACTCCTGCCGCGCCCGAAGCATTTGAGCTGGGAAGAGGCGGCCTGCTACACGCTGACGCTGGCGACGACCTACCGGATGCTGTTCGGCCACGAGCCGCATCAGCTGAAGCCGGGCCATAACGTGCTGGTCTGGGGCGCGTCGGGCGGTCTCGGCGTGTTCGCCGTTCAGCTCTGCGCGGCTTCCGGCGCCAACGCCATCGGCGTGATTTCTGACGAGTCCAAGCGAGATTACGTCATGTCGCTTGGCGCGAAGGGCGTGATTAACCGCAAGGACTTCAAGTGCTGGGGTCAGCTTCCCAAGGTGAACTCGCCGGAATTTCACGAGTGGACCAAGGAAGCACGTAAATTCGGCAAGGCCATCTGGGACATCACCGGCAAGAAGGACGTCGATATCGTGTTCGAACATCCCGGCGAGTCGACTTTCCCTGTCTCCTGCCTCGTGGCGAAACGCGGCGGCATGGTTGTGTTCTGCGCCGGCACCACCGGATTCAACCTGACCTTCGACGCGCGCTACGTCTGGATGCGTCAGAAGCGCATCCAGGGATCGCATTTTGCGCATCTCAAACAGGCCGCCGCCGCGAACCAGTTCGTAATCGACCGGCGCATTGATCCCTGCATGTCCGAGGTTCTTCCGTGGGACAAGATCCCCCACGCCCATACGAAGATGTGGAAGAACGAACACGCGCCCGGCAATATGGCGGTTCTGGTCATGTCCCCGAAGCCCGGCCTCCATACGGTCGTGGTTGTTTCCGTGGCCCACGGCATTTAATCACATCCCATCTGGCGGCTGACTGGGGTGGCGCGCCGGGCGAGCGGCGCGCCTTTCTGTTTGACAGGTCAATTATTCGGTCTCATTCTCGTGTGACGAATGCCTTGATTGTTATGCGCGCAAGGCCACGCGCCGTCACATCTCCGGGAAAAAATGCGGTCATGCTGGAAGCAAGACAACTCACGAAACGTTACGAAGGCGCGGCGCGCCCGGCGCTGGACGCCCTCGATCTCGTCATTCCGGCGGGAGAAACCTTCTGCCTGCTCGGGCCGAATGGCGCCGGCAAGACGACGACGGTCAATCTGTTCCTGAATTTCATTGCGCCAAGCGCCGGCGCGGCCCTGGTCTGCGGGATCGACGCCGCCGCGGATCCGCTCGAAGCGCGCGCCCGTCTCGCCTATATCCCGGAAGCGGTGATGCTTTATGGCGCGTTGACTGGCCTCGAAAATCTCCGTTATTTCAACGAAATCTCGGGACTGGAGACGCCTGAGGCGCGGTTGCGGGCGCTGCTCGGAGAGGTCGGACTGCCCGCAGAGGCGATCGATCGCCCGGTGGCGGGCTATTCAAAAGGCATGCGGCAGAAGGTTGGGGTCGCCATCGCGCTGGCGCGACGGGCGCGGGCGCTACTGCTCGACGAACCGACTTCCGGGCTCGATCCGCTGGCGGCGAATGACTTCGCGGCGCTGATCGGAAAGCTACGCGACCAGGGCATGGCGATCCTCATGGTCACGCATGACCTCTTTCTCGCGCGACAATGCGGCACCCGGATCGGCGTCATGGCGCAGGGCCGTCTCGCCTCGGTGTTTGACGCCTCGGACGTCGACCATACTGGCCTCGAACGCGCCTATATCGACGTTTTCCGGACCGGAGAAGCGGCATGACCGAACTCACGCAAGGAGTCGCCGTTCCCGCGCACGTCGCAACAGGACGCTGGCGCGCCATTCGCGCAGTCGCAGGCAAGGAATGGCTCGAACTGCGGCGCGACCGCCGGCTCTTCTGGCTCTGCGCGCTTTATTTGGTGCTCATGGCGGGCGCGCTGGCCTTTGGCGCGGCGGAAAGCCTTCGTCTCCAACGCGAGCGTGAAACCGCCGCCGTCGCGGATCGCGCCCTCTGGCTGGGGCAATCGGCCAAGAACCCGCACCTCGCCGCGCATTTCGGGCAATATGCCTTCAAGCCCGTCAGCCCGCTCACCCTCGCCGACCCGGGCGTCAACGCCTTTGTCGGTTCGGCGGTCTGGCTTGAGGCGCACAAACAAAACGAAGCGCGATTCCGGCTTGCGCGTGATTCCGGCGGCGCGGCGCGACTGGGCGGGCTGTCGCTTGCTTTCGTTATTCAGATCATCGCGCCACTGATCATCATCATGACAGGCTTCGCGGCTTTTTCGCGGGAGCGCGAATCGGGGACGCTCAGACAGCTTCTCGGCGCCGGCGCGCGATCAACTGACCTCCTCGCCGGCAAAGCGTTGGCGCTTTTCGGGGTCGCCTCGCTGCTGCTTGTTCCGGCGATGCTGGGAACCGGACTGTGCATCGTGCTGTTCGCGGATCGGGACAAATTTCCGCTCGTCGAACAGCTTCTTCGCCTCGCTGCGACCAGCACGGGCTGGATGGCCTATCTCGGCGGCTTCGTGTTTCTCACGCTCGCCTTTTCGGCGCTGGCGTCCTCCTCGCGCGCCGCGCTGGTCGCGCTGCTCGCCTTCTGGCTGGCCAATGGCTTCGTTGCGCCGCGCGTTGCAAGCGAAATGGCGCGGATTGCCGCGCCGACGCCGTCGGCCAGCGCGTTTCGGGCGGCGATCGTGCGGGATGAGGCGGCGGCGAGTTTCGGCCACGACGAATCTCATCCGGCCTATCGCGCTTTCCTTGATGAAATGCTCAAAAAATACGGCGTAACGCGCGCCGCCGATCTCCCCGTCAGTCTGCGCGGTCTCTCCCTGCGCCGTCGGGATGAAATCGGCTACGCCGTTTTCGATCGGCATTTCGGAGCCCTTCAGGCCGCCTATAACCGTCAGGACGCGCTGCGCGCGCTGCCCGGGTTTGTTTTTCCGCTTCTCGCATTGCAACCGCTTTCCATGGCTCTGGCCGGATCGGACAGCCGCAG
>CAZJAY010000255.1:0-2932 GCA_964543915.1 uncultured Methylocystis sp.
ACGCGTTCGGATGCGATCAGTTCGATCACGTGACGTTGGCGCCCGAGTTCGAGTTCAAACGCCCTCGCAAGTTCGGGATCGGACTGCGTGACTGAGGTGGTGATCAAACCGGACTGGCTCATGGACTGTCCTCTGGATTGCCCTTCCGCGCCGATAGCGCACGATTTTACCGGCTCCCCCGCGCCTGAAGGCGAGGCCCGATGTCTGGAACGTCAGCTGGCCGCGATTCGTCGTGAAGTCAGGCGGACGGCAACCACGCAGCCCGCGAATTCAGGGCGGCGCAGGCGGAGCCTGACGCGCGCACGAACAAAACCGACATAAAAACCGCATATCATCCCGACCCGGGATTTGGAAGGCCCCGCCTCGCAGCTGCGGCGATTGGCGCCACACGACAGCGTAAATCGCGCCCGGCTTTGAGGCGCCGTCTTTAGCGACAGCCGCCATGCAGCCGGTGGGACAGCGCCTTCCAGGTCAGCGTTGCGGACCAGGGAAAGACCGTGTCGCTCATCCCGTCCGAACCCTTGCCGTCCCGGATCATCGTCTGGCGCAACGCCTGCGGCCGGTTGACGAGTTCGATATGACCCTCGCGGACCCTGGCCCAGACCCTGAACCGATGCGTTTCTTTCTCCCCTGCCCGCGTCAGCGCGAGCTGATGGCGCCCGGTCTGGTAGACCGTATGCAGGAACGGCTCGGTGTAGAGACAGGTGATCGTTTCGGCGCGCGCGTCAGCCGACGCGCAAACGACGACAAGCAGAAAGGCCGCAGGGAGGAAACGCATCCTCCGTCGTCCTATTTCCATCCCCGGCGCCGGGACAACAGATCGCCGGTCCGCGCATCATATTTGAGCTCGATCTCGCGGCCCTCCGGCGACCGGATTTCGACCTCATACACCCATTTGCCGCGTTCGCGTTCAAGTTCGATCTCGGTGACGGTTCCGCTCGCCGCATCCCGCGCGCGCGTGAGAATATCCTCCATCGGCAGCAAGGCATCAGCCGGCGCCGACCCGAAAAGGTCGGGGAGCTGTTGGGCCTGCGCAGGGGCAGCCAACGAAACGACGGCGAGCGGCGCCGCGACGGCTGCAATGGAAAGCAATTTTTTCATGCAGGGTTCCCTCCCCTCTTCCGGCGTCTAGGCCGCGCTTTTCTGATAATCCTTCACGTCGGAAAATATGATGTCCGGGTTACGCTCCACATCGTAATTGAGCTGGAAGGCGGATGTCGACATAAAAACCGGAGCGCCGTCGAGATCGTCGGCGATGCTGGAGCCATGTGAGTCGATAAAGGCTTTCAGCTTCAATGCGTCCTTTGACGTAATCCAGCGGCAGACGGTGAAACGCGATTGTTCGTAACGCGTCTGCAGGCCGTATTCGGCGTCGAGCCGCGTCGCCAGCACATCAAGCTGCAGTGCGCCGACGACCCCGACAATCGCGCCGGCCCCGTCATGCGGCGTGAAGACCTGCACGACGCCCTCTTCCGCAAGCTGCTGGAGCGCCTCGCGCAGCTTCTTGGCCTTCATGGCGTCGGAAATGAGGATCCGGCGCAGGATTTCCGGCGCGAAGCTCGGCACGCCCCGGAAGCGGATGTCCTCCCCCTCCGTCAGCGTATCGCCGATGCGCAACTGCCCATGGTTCGGCAGGCCGACGACGTCGCCCGCAAAGGCCTCGTCCGCGATGGAGCGGTCGCGCGCAAAAAAGAACTGCGGCGCGTTCAGCGGGATGTTCTTGCCCGTGCGCGCGAGCTTCGCCTTCATGCCGCGCGAGAGCTTGCCGGAGCACACGCGCATAAAGGCGATCCGGTCGCGATGATTGGGGTCCATATTCGCCTGGATCTTGAAGACGAAGCCCGTCATCTTCGGCTCATTGGCCTCCACCATGCGTTTGTCGGCCGCCTGCGCGCGCGGACTCGGCGCATATTCGGCCATGGCGTCGATCAGGTCGCGGACGCCGAAATTGCGCAGGGCGCTGCCGAAAAACACCGGCGTCAGATGGCCTTCGCGAAAGGCGGCGAGATCGAAGGGCTTGCTGCCCGCCTCCGCCAGCATCGCCTCCTCGCGCCAGGCGTCCGCGCCGTTCGGCAACAGCGTGTCGAAGATCGGATCGTCGAGACCCTGGGTCTGGATGAGCTCGTCGTCCTTGTCGATGCGGCGAATGGTTTTTGTCGCGAAACGATAGGTGCCCGCGAAATTTTTGCCGCCGCCGACGGGCCAGGTGATCGGCGTCGTATCCAGCGCCAGGGTCTTTTCGATTTCGTCGAGCAGTTCGAAGGGATCGCGTCCCTCGCGGTCGAGCTTGTTGACGAAGGTCACAATCGGAATGTCGCGCAATCGGCAAACCTCGAACAGTTTGCGCGTGCGCGCCTCGATGCCCTTGGCGGCGTCGATGACCATGACGGCCGCGTCGACAGCCGAAAGCGTGCGGTAGGTGTCCTCGGAGAAGTCTTCGTGGCCGGGCGTATCGAGCAGATTAAAAATGCAATCGCCATATTCAAAGGTCATCACGGAAGTGACGACCGAAATGCCGCGTTCGCGCTCGATATTCATCCAGTCCGAACGCGTCTGCTGGGCGTTGCGCTTCGCCTTGACGGCGCCAGCAAGCTGAATCGCGCCGCCAAAGAGTAGCAACTTTTCAGTGAGCGTGGTCTTGCCGGCGTCCGGATGCGAGATGATCGCGAACGTGCGACGGCGGGAAACGGGATCGGCGTTGCTGGCGGTCACTGGTTGGGTCCTGAACGGGGGCGGCGGGCGCGCGGCGGCGCCTCGGACGCGCCTTCGGTAGACGGAAGCGGTTTTCCCCGCAAGCGCCGGGCTGCGGCGGACGCGGCGTGACGGCGGACGACCTATCAGATCGGCCCGCCTTCATGATGTTGTCAAAACGGTCGTGAAGTCATCGCGGCGTCGCTGTTTGGTCCCGCTTCACGGAACTCCCATGACCTTA
>CAZJAY010000256.1:0-2923 GCA_964543915.1 uncultured Methylocystis sp.
TCTGAGAGCGCGTCGATAGCGGCCCAGATCTGGGCGTGTGATAGTATATCATTCATGGGCTTGCCGAAGAGTTGAAGATTTTCCTACAAAATAGGAATATATCTTGATTCTGATTGGCGCAACCGGAAATTCGTTTTTTTGGCGTCAATCATTCAGCTTGGGGTTAATATTCGCTTCGTCCAGCCGGACCGGCTCGGGCGCGAGGTCAGCGCGCTCGTCGCGCCAGATCTTCAGCCGCCGCCGCCTTAGCGTCTGTCGCGCGCGCGCGTTCTCCTCCGTGGGTTGCAGCATTTTGCGGAATTCGTCGCGTCGTTCGTGGATCGAGGCGATAACGAAGCCCATCGGCACGCCGATGTCGACGAGCACGGTTTCAGCAAGTTGCAGGCTGGCCTCAATCGTTTCCGGTATCGCGTCGCTTGCTCCGAGCCGGTAGAGCGTCGTGGCGTGACGCGCGTCGCGCGCGCGCGCGACGATCACCAAATCCTTGCGGATCTCATGGGCGATGCGGACGATTTCCGCTGCGGCGGCCGTGTTTTCGACGGTCACGACCAATGCGCGCGCCCGGGCGATTCCACAATTCAGGAGAAATTCCCGTCGGGTCGCGTTGCCCCAGTAAATCTCCACGCCTTTTTCGCGTTGCGCCGCGACGATCTCGACCGCGTTTTCCACTGCGACAAAGGGCACCGCGTGGCGCGTCAGCATTTCTCCGACAAGCCCGCCGATTCGACCAAAGCCAACAATGATCACGCGTTCGCCGGCGAGCGCCCCTGTCGGCGCCAGATGCGCATTGCGGGTTTCGTTGCCGACCGAAGCGCGACGGGCGAGTCGCGCGCCCAATTGTCCAAACAGCGGGATCAAAAAGATCGTCAATGTGACGACGACCATGGCGTCCGCGCCGAAGTGACCGGGCAATACGCCGGCGCCGATCGCTGACGTAAGCAGCGCGAATGCGAATTCGCCGCCGGGCGCAAGCAGCAGCGCGGCCTCCGCGCCGTTGCGCATCCCGATGCCAAAGACGCGGGCGAGTATGAAAATAATCGCCGTTTTCACGCCGATCAGGCCAATCGCATTGACGAGCACAGGCGCCGGGTTCGCAACCACCGCGTCAATGTCCAGTCCCGCGCCGACCGAAACGAAGAAGAGGCCCAGCAGAAGCCCCTTGAATGGCTCGATCGTCACTTCAATTTCGCGCCGGAACTCGGTTTCGGCGAGTAGCAGGCCAGCGATGAAGGCGCCAAGGCCCATTGAAAGGCCGGCAGCCGCCGTCACCAGCGCTTCGCCGACGACGACCAGCAGACACGCCGCCATGAAAAGTTCCGTCAGCCGCGCCGCGGCGACCATGTGGAATAATGGACGCAGAAACAGCCGGCCGAATATGATGAGCCCCGCCAGCGCCGCCAGCGCCGGCAAAAAAATCGAGAAGGCGTCGGCGAGCGTGAAGCCGCTGTCGCCGCGCGCCATAACCGACACGAAGAAAAGCGCCGGCGCCACCATAAGGTCCTGCAAAAGCAGAACCGAAAAGGCGACGCGTCCGGTTGCGCCGTTCAGTCGGCCCGTTTCCGCCAGCACCGGCATCACGACCGCCGTCGAGGACATTGCGAGCGCCATCCCCATTAAAATAGCCGGCGCCAGCGCAACGCCGAAATAGAAATGGCCAATCGTCGCCAGCGCCGCCGTGCATATCGCGACCTGAGCCAGTCCGAGGCCGAAGACGAGCCGCCGCATTCGGACGAGACGTTCCCACGATAATTCGAGGCCGATCATGAACAGCAGGAAAACGAGGCCAAACTCCGCGAGACTCGCAACCCCCTTGACGTCGGCGATCGTGAAGAGCGCGGCCCATGTGTTTTCGCCCGCGAGGCGTCCGAGACCGGAAGGTCCGAGCGCGGCGCCGGCGAAAAGAAATCCAAGCACCGGGCTGATCTTCAGTCGGTGGAACAGCGGCACGACGACCCCGGCGGTCGCGAGAAAGAACATCGCTTCCCGGTAAATCTCCAGGTGAAGTGTGTTCGTCATGGGGATGCGCCGCGCCGGTCCGACAACAGGAGAGGTTTCATGCACTATACGGGCCGTCGCCTGATCAGGGGAGGCGTGCGCGAAGAAAAAAGTTCAGGAGAGCAGCGTCCGGTAGACCGCCAGCGTCGCGAGTTGCATTTCCTCGATTGAAAAATAACGCTGCGCGTTTTCCCGCGCGCGAAGCATCATTTCGTCGCGCGCATAGGCCTGCATGTTCAGCGCTTCGGCGATCGCGCGGGCGAGCGCGGAAGGATCGCCCGGCGGGACGCGCCAGCCCGTCGCGAGATGTGCGGGCGTTTCGGGCGGGGCGAGGACGATTTCGGGCGCCGCGCCGATATCGGACACAATCACCGGCACGCTCATCGCCTGCGCCTCGACCCCGACGCGCCCAAAGGCTTCCGGCGTTGTCGATGGCGCGATCGCGACCGCTGCGGCCAGATAGGCGGCGGGCATGTCGTCGCAATAGCCGACATTCCGGATGATCGATCCAAGCCCCGCCCGGGCGATCTGGCTTTCGACATGTTTGCGATGCGATTCGCTGTGTGCGTCGCCGGCGAGAACAATACGCAGATTTTTCGCGTCGCCGTCAGCGACCAGACGTTGCGCGGCCTCAATGAGCACGCCGTGCCCCTTGCGCGCGGAAAGCCGAGCCGGCAACAGAACGACGCGCTCATGCGGCGCAACGCCCCATTGTCCGCGCAGGCGTTCGACCCGATCCGCCGTCACTGCGAAAGGCGAAAAGACCCGCAGATCACAGCCGCGGGGAATGACGTAGACGCGGCCTTCCGCTTCCGGATGGAGGGCAAGGACACGTTGCGCCGAATATTGTGAATTCGCGATGACGGCGTGACCCGCAGCCATGATCGAATTATAGCGCAGTTTGATGGACTGGAGTTCAGACGTGTGC
>CAZJAY010000257.1:0-2909 GCA_964543915.1 uncultured Methylocystis sp.
ATAAACCATGCGGTCGGGACGCGGCGGGGCGACCTGGCGTAAGGGTCGCGCGTTTTGCGCGTGAATAAATGCGTTAGGCCCGCTCGTCGTCATCCGCTATAGTCTTGCAACGATTGATGCGTTGTTCGAGGAGAGTTTTGAGATGAAACAATTGTCCCGGCCGATTGCTTGTCTGCTGATGCTAACGGTGGCGTTCTCCAGTCCGGCGGCCTTGGCTCGCCCGAAAGCGAAAGGGGGCGTCAGCTATAGCGCGGGCGGCAATGCCGCCGTTCCCCTCCCGAATAATCTGACCACCGACAAGGATTGGCTGGACGATGGCGCGGAATACGACATGCGTCCGAACGCCGAGGACAATGATCGCTATTACCTCGAAGCTCAAAGCTTCCGAAACAACGATCCCGGACGCTACTCGGAGATGGGAAGCTATCTCGACAGTTTTCCGGGCAATGGCGGCTGGTAGGGCCTCGCCGTCACGCGTTCAGGACGAGGTCCGGAGGTCCTCGATCAACCTTAGATAATCCGCGTGCTCTTCGGCCTCTTCCTCGGAGGGCGCATAGGAACGAATCTGGCTCTCGAGCGAGTCAAGTTTTTCCATGCCGGTCCGGTAAAGCTTGGTAAGACCCCGCCGGCGCGCGCCGTCAATCAGCGCAAGGGTCTGGGTCGCGTTGCGGTAGTCGTGGCGCGCCTTGTTGTCTTCCACCGCGAATCTCTCATTGGCCACCGATCAACGATGCTACCGCAGCGATGCGACCGGGTGAACCGTATTCCTTATGCGGATTGAAACCGTTTCGCGACCCCGCGCGGTGGGCGGGATGACATTGTCCGCCGGTTCGTCGGGTTCGGTGACCGTCGACGCCGCGCGCCTGTCTTCGTCACTGTGGCGCCGAACGTAAGGATTGCGCGGAGAACTGCTTTGAGCGGTTTTCTGTCGATCGTCGCGTCGGCTGACGCTTCAGGCTGACCATTTGTCGTCAGGATCGCCGACGCCATCCCATTGGGCGTCAGCCGGGCTCAGCCGTCGGCTCTCATTTTCCGGGTCGAGGCGGGCGACGGCGATCAGAACCGCGCGCATCAGCGACGTGCCGCCAAGGCGAAAGAGTTCCTCACCCACGCCGCGCAGTGCGAAAAGCAGCGCCCCTTCGAAAGGGTCCGCCAGAATTCTGGAAAAAAGCGCATCCCGTTGGTCGCCGCCGCTTTCAACCAGCCGGATCGGTCCGGCGGGCACAGGACGCGAAAGCCGATAGGCCACAAGCTCGGTCAGAATGGCGTCGAGCACGGCCGCCAGTTTTTCGACTTCGGCGTCGGCTCCATCGATGTCTGTTCGCGTCATGCCCATGCTCCCGGGCGCCCTCGGGGCGTTCAAGATAGACACGCGTCATGCGCGCCGGCAATGCGCCGCGCCGTCGACAAAAAGAAACGCCCGGCGCGGGGCCGGGCGGTAAGTCTTGCAAGTTTGGACGTGGGGATAACGCCTCGATCCGGGAATCGTTCCATCGATCGCCCGACCGGCGTTATTTTTTTTGCCCCGCCGGCGCGCCGGCCGCCCTGGCGGCGAGCCAGGCGGCCGTGGTCCGGTCGTGCCACGGCGCCGCATCGCCCCGCTCGTGAAAGCCGAGATGGCCGCCGCCACTCGAGAGAATGGCCTTGATCGCCGGCAGACGGCTCCACGGAACCGCGCGATAGCAGTCGGCCGGGATCCAGGGGTCGTCGGCGGCATGCAGGATGAGGGTCGGCCGCCGTATGCCCGCAAGAAAACGGCCTGACGAATTCTCGGCGTAGTAATCCCCCGCGTCACGAAAGCCAAAGCGGGGCGCGATGAAACGGTCGTCGAAATCATAGATGGACCGGGCCGAAACAATCGCCTCACGTTCGGCGTCATCGAGCGCCGCCCCCGGCGCGAGCGCCTCCTGCTTCATCGCCACAAGCATGTGACGTTGATAGATCAGATTGCGCGGTCGCAACATTTGATGGCAGGTCGCCGCGAGGTCGAGAGGCGCGGAAACGGCCACTGCGGCCCGAACTGGCGAATGCGCGCCGCTCTCGCCCATAAATTTGAGCGCCAGATTGCCGCCGAGCGAGTGGCCGACGAGCATAATCCCGTCCTGCGTCAGATCTTCCGGGAGGCTCCGCAACGCATCGGCGAGATCCTGCGTTTTTCCGGCATGGTAGAAGCCGGCCGCCGTCGGCCGCGATGGCGTCGATCCGCAGAGATTCAGGCGCAGGACGTTCCAGCCGCAACGCAACAGGACCCGCGCTGTTGTCCTGACCGTCGCGCTCGCTTCAGAGCCGGTCAGGCCGTGGATCAGGACAATGAGCGGCCCGTGGACGCGCACGCGGGGGCGGTCAAGGCGGGCCGCAAGGCGGTCGCCATCTCGTAGCGACAGCAGCAGACGCGCATCGCCCGGCGGTTCCGGCGCGGCCGGACGGAGCGTATTGCGCAGGGTTTGCAGATCGGCGCCGATCCAGGGGAAACGTGGCCGAAAGGGCCGAATCGCCGGGGCGGCCGCATCAGAAGACATCGCGTTCACTCGAAATAAAGCATCGCGCATTCATGCGGCGACGTTTGCCCGCGCCTTTCGGGGCTCACAGGCCGCGCGCCCAGGCGGGCCGCAGGCCCGCGGTTTCGGGCCGGGCGATCGCGCGACGCAGCTCTTCAAGCAGACGCTCCTTGTCCGCCCCCAGCGTCCCCCGCAGAACGAGCCAGTTAGACGCATGGTCGCTACGAAACACGGTGCGCGTCAAATCCAGTTCCGAGATGAAAAGCGACATCTCCCGCATCAATGCTTCGATGGAAAGGGGCTCCCAGTCGGGGAAGCGTTCACGGAAACGCGCCTCGCCGAGCGGGATGCTGACGTCAAGGGTCGAGAGAAATTCCGGCTGGGTCGCATTCATCAACGCCGCCGAATGCC
>CAZJAY010000258.1:0-2900 GCA_964543915.1 uncultured Methylocystis sp.
AGGTCAATGACTGCCGCGCGACGGGCGTTTTGATCACAGGCATTGGCGCAGAGTGATGCGACGACAGGCGACAATGACTTGCGCAACCCAGTGAAGCGATCCGGCGTCGCAAGATCGTCGAACACGCCGCGGGGGGCGACTTCCGTCAGCATGTGGCGCGCATTCTGTGCAGTCGCGATTCAATCGCATCAAATAATGGCGGCGCCAGATCGGGGCCGCCAATCCTTCGGAGCGCGCGAATGCCGGTGGGCGAGGTGACGTTGATTTCGGTAAGCCGACCATCAATCACATCTATGCCAACGAAGATGAGGCCCCCACGACGGAGTTCGGGACCCAGACGCGCGCAGATTTCCTGTTCCCGCGCCTCGCGTTCGGTCGTCGCGGCGGCGCCGCCGCGCACGAGATTGGAGCGAATGTCGTCTTCTGCGGGAACGCGGTTGAGTGCGCCCATCGCAACGCCGTCGATCAACAGGATGCGTTTGTCGCCACGCGCAATTTCAGGAAGGAATTGTTGCACCACCCACGGCTCCCGGAACGTCAAATGGAACATGTCGTAGAGCGAGCCGAAATTAGGGTCGCGTTGAGTCACCTTGAAAACGGCGGTGCCCCCATGTCCATACAGGGGCTTCATGACGATATCGCCATGGCGCGCCCGAAAGCCCTCGATCGCCGCCCGATCGCGCGTGATCAGGGTTGGCGGCATCAGGTCGGCGAAATCCATCACGAAGACTTTTTCCGGCGCGTTCCGCACATGCGCCGGATCGTTCACGACAAGCGTACGCGCCTGGATACGCTCAAGGAAATGCGTCGAAGTGATGTAGGCGAGATCGAATGGCGGGTCCTGCCGCAGCAGAACGATATCCATTGTCGACAGATCGATTTCCCTCGCCTCGCTGAGAGCATAATAGCGGGACGGGTCGTCGTGAACCTCGATTCGATGCGCGCGGGCGCTTAGTCGCGCCCCTTCGAGCGAGAGGAGATCGGGCGTGTAGAACCAGAGCCGGTGGCCACGTCGCTGCGCCTCCAGCATCAGCGCAAATGTCGAGTCGCCGGCAAAATTGATTCGTTCCAGCGGATCCATCTGGACTGCGATTTCCAGCATTCCTGCTCCCGTTTCGGAGGCGCGCGACCCGACGAGGATCGCCGGCGCGCCCCGCTTTTTCGGCCACCGTCGCCGCAATTAGACGCGCGATGGTTATAACGGATGGTTCGGTTACGCGGAAATCCGCTTCCGGTGGCGACGACGGGCGTAAGCGATCGGTCGTCGCGTCGACCAGCAGGTGGCGGTCGGCGCCCGGTTTTCCCGCCCGGCGCACATGCGCGCGCGACGCCCTATCCCCCGGAATTGCGGTAAAAATCCCGGCGCGGCACGGCCGGACCGGGACGCATCCGGCGGCGGGCCGGGGGGCCATCGGTCTGCGGGATGGCCAATTTTCAGCCAATCGCGATCCGATCGGCGCTTGCATGGCCCGGCTTCCGGGGTAAAGACCATGTCCGGGCGCGGCGATCGCGCGATCCGCCCGCCGCCGTTCTCCGAAAGGCTGACATGCGCAGACTTCTTCTCCTCCGCCACGGCAAAGCCGACCGCCACTCCGCCGGTGGAGACCGGGAACGGCCATTGACCCAGCGCGGAGAAATGGATGCGCGCCGGGTCGGCGTTTTCCTGCGCGATTCCGCACTCACGCCCGACATCGCCGTCGCGTCAAACGCCCGTCGCGCGAAACAGACGCTGGAACGCGCGCTGGAGGCATTCCCCAACCACGTGACCCACGTCATCGAAAATACGATCTATCTCGCCTCAGCTGAGCATCTGCTGGAGATCCTGCGCCAGACCCCCGCGCGGGCGCATACGCTGCTGTCCGTCGGCCATAATCCGGGATTTGCGGAGCTCGCCGCGCTTCTGGCCTATGACGGGGTCCCCGTAACACTGGAACTATTGCGGCTCGGTTTCCCGACGGTGGCGCTGGCGATCCGCGACTTTGACGTGGCGGACTGGTCGGAAATCCGCGTCGGGGGCGCGCAGCTCCACAACTTCGTAACGCCCGCGATCCTCCGAGGCGACATCGAGGACGATCTCGACTAGGACGTTTGACCAGGCGCCGCGCCCGGCCTAGAAAAGCGCATGTCTCACAACAGTTTCGGACATCTTTTCCGGGTCACGACTTTTGGCGAAAGCCATGGCGTGGCGCTTGGGGCCATTGTCGACGGTTGCCCGCCCGGCCTCGGGCTCACGGAAGACGATATTCAGGGCTTCCTCGACAAGCGTAAACCCGGACAGTCGCGCTTTACGACGCAAAGGCGCGAGCCGGATGAAGTACGGATCCTTTCCGGCGTGTTCGCCGATGCGGATGGGCGTCAGGTCACGACGGGCGCGCCAATCGCGCTTGTGATCCACAATACCGACCAGCGCTCGAAAGATTATAGCGAAATCGCCGCCAGATATCGCCCCGGTCACGCCGATTATGTCTACGACGCCAAATATGGCGTGCGCGACTATCGCGGCGGCGGCCGCTCCTCGGCGCGCGAAACGGCCGCCCGCGTCGCCGCCGGCGCTGTGGCGCGCAAGGTTATTCCCGGGGTGACAATTCGCGGCGCGCTCGTGCAGATCGGCCGCAGGAGATTTACCGCGATCGCATCGACTTGGCCGAAGTAGAGCGCAATCCGCTTTTCAGCCCGGATCCACAGACCGCGTCGCTATGGGCGGATTATCTGGACGCGGTGCGCAAGAATGGTTCTTCCATAGGGGCGGTGGTCGAAGTCGTCGCCGAAGGCGTTCCCGTCGGCTGGGGCGCGCCGCTTTATGGCAAGCTGGACGCTGATCTGGCGGGCGCGATGATGTCCATTAACGCCGTCAAGGCGGTCGAAATCGGCGACCGTTTCGCCGCCGCCGAATTGACCGG
>CAZJAY010000259.1:0-2899 GCA_964543915.1 uncultured Methylocystis sp.
TCAAGAACGGCTATGCGGACTTCCCCGTCGTTAGCTCCGACGCGCAATATGAACCGCAGCAGCAGGGTTATATCGTTAATATCGTGATCGAAGAGGGGCCGCAGTACCACGTCTCCTCAGTCAATGTGGAATCGCATATTCCTGATATCGACGGCAATTCGCTCAAGGGCGAGCTGCGCCTCGAACCCGGCGACGTCTATAATGGCGATGCGGTCGAGCGACCAGTCGAAGCGCTGACCCGTGCGGTCGCCAACAAGGGTTACGCCTTCACGCAGGCGCGTCCGCGCGGTCAGCGCGATGCGGCCGCCCGCACCGTCGCGATCCAGTTCCTTCTCGACGAGGGGCCGCGCGTCTACATCGAGCGAATCGTGATTCGCGGCAACACCCGTACGCGGGATTACGTCATTCGCCGCGAGTTCGATCTCGGCGAAGGCGACGCCTACAACCGCGTGCTCGTCGATCGGGCGGAGCGGCGTCTGAATGGTCTCGGCTACTTCAAGAAGGTGAAGATCACGAACGAACCCGGTTCGGCGGCGGATCGCATCGTTCTCTATGTCGATGTCGAGGATCAACCGACCGGCAACTTCGGCGTTTCCGGCGGCTACGCGACAAACCAGGGATTCATCGGCGAAGTCTCGATCTCGGAGAGCAACTTCCTCGGGCGCGGTCAGGCCGTCCGCCTGTCGCTCCAGGGCGGTCAGGTCGCGAGCGGCGTCAACTTCAGCTTCACAGAGCCGTATTTCATGGATATGCGCATTGCGGCCGGCTTCGATTTGTTCGCCCGCCATCAGCGCGCCTATCAGTTCTCGATCTACTCCTCGACATCCGTCGGCGGCACGGTCCGGTTCGGCATTCCGATCACCAATGAGCTGACGCTTTCGCCGCATTATTCGCTCTACAACACGACGATCTCGATCCCGAACAGCGACAGGCAGCCGTTCAATGACTGTACTGTGCCGCTCTACACGGTGACGCCCGGCTTCTCGCCCTTCTATCCGGGGCCTGAGTATCCGACGCTCGCGGTCAACTGTTCGTCGAACGGCGAGGCGCCGCTGGCGATCAAGGAATCGGTCGGCGCAATCATGACCTCGCTCGCGGGTTATTCGCTGACCTACAGCACCGTCGATAATTTCCGTAATCCGCACAACGGGTGGAATGCGACGCTGGGTCAGGATTTTGCGGGTCTTGGCGGCTTCTCGCGGTATGTCCGCTCAACGACGGACGTCCGTTATTTCTACGAGATCCCCTATCTCGACGACGTTGTCGCGATTGGTCATGCGCAGGCGGGCAATCTGACGCCGTTCGGCGGGTATCAGCCGCGCATCCAGGATAACTTCAATATGGGTCCGACCCTTGTGCGTGGTTTTACGCCAGGCGGTATTGGTCCTCGCGACAACAACTGGCTGGCTTGGTATAGCAACACCAATTACGGCAACGCGCTCGGCGGTTCGAACTACTGGGGCGTGTCGGGCGAGGTCCAGTTCCCGATCTGGGGGATTCCGAAGGATCTGGGTCTTCGCGGCGCCGCCTTCGTTGATTCGGGCAGTCTCTGGGATTATCAGGGTCGTCTGAACTATACGCCCGGCGGTCAAAATTGGGCCGCGATTCCCAACGTGAACTGCGTGGCGCCTTTCTCGCCGCAGGCGGGTTACGGGCAGGGCACCTGCGTTATTCCGCAAAGCGACAATATGATCATCCGCGCCTCGGCGGGCGCCTCGATCCTGTGGAACTCGCCGATGGGGCCGCTGCGCTTCGATTACGCGATCCCCTTCGCGAAGGCGCAGACCGACATCACCCAATACTTCCGCTTCTCCGGCGGAACCAACTTCTGACGTAGATCCGTGGCCGGCCGGTGGCCGGCGACTTTTTTCTGCGATGCGGGTCCGCTGCGCGCGCATTGCGCGTCGGTGGAATGGGCGTAAAAGGCGAACGATGAGCGCCGTCCCGTTTTTTCCCCTGCAACGACCGGTTCTGCTGGACGAAGCCGCTGAAATCGCCCGTGCGAGACCCGCGCGCGCGGCAAACGCCACGGCTCAGGACCCGATCGTTATCGTTGGCGTTTCGCCGCTCGAAACGGCGCGGCCTGGCGATCTGTGTTTTTTCGATTCCCGACGTTACGTGGACGATTTGGCCGGGTGCCGCGCTTCGGCCTGCCTTGTTCGGCCGCGTGATCAAGCCTTGCTGCCCGAAGCCGTAGCGGCGCTCATCGTCGACGATCCATATGCGGCAATGACCCGCGTGATGGGCGCGCTCTATCCGTCTGCGCTGACGCCGACGGCGTTGTTTGGCGCGTCCGGCGTTTCGCCGGCGGCTTTCGTCCACCCCGACGCGCGACTGGAAGCCGGCGTAACGGTTGATCCCGGGGCCGTGATCGGTCCGGGCGCCGAGATTGGATCCGGGACGATTATTGGGCCCCACGCCGTGATTGGGCCTGGCGTCTGCGTTGGACGCGGCTGCGCCATCGGCGCCCATGCGAGCCTGCTTTATGCGCTGGTCGGCGACGGGGTCGTCATCCATCCGGGCGCAAGACTTGGTCAGGACGGTTTCGGCTTCGCGGCGACCGCCGAGGGCTACCTTAAAACGCCGCAACTGGGGCGTGTTATCGTCCAGGACAACGTCGAAATCGGCGCCAATACGACCATTGATCGCGGGGCGATGCGCGACACGATCATCGGCGAGGGATCGAAAATCGATAATCTCGTGCAGATCGGCCACAATGTCGTGCTCGGGCGATTTTGCGTTATCGCCGCCCAGACGGGGATCGCGGGCTCCAGCGAGATCGGCGATTTCGTCCTGCTCGGCGGCCAATCGGCTATCGCCGGGCATTTGCGGATTGGCGCGGGCGCAGCCATCGCCGCGAAATCCGGCGTCATGCGGGATATTCCGGCGGGAGCGCGCG
>CAZJAY010000260.1:0-2897 GCA_964543915.1 uncultured Methylocystis sp.
ACCCTTTCCGGTTATGAAGGATCCGAGCTCCTTGTCTGGCGGCTGCTGGTCGAATCCGGCGCCGATCTTCGCTACGTCGGCACCGCCTGTCCGCGTACGCCTTTCAGCGATGCTGATCGTGAATGGCTCGAAGCGCATGGGGTGCATGTCGTTTTCCGGGCGTCGCTCGAACAGGATCTGGCCGCCTTCGACGAGTTCCGGCCGGATCTTGCGATTGGCACGACGCCTGTCGAGAAGAAAGCGAAGGAGAAGGCGACGCCGGCGCTTTATTTCACCAACCTTATCTCGGCCCGCCCGCTTATGGGCGCGGCGGGAGCCGGCTCGCTCGCGAAGGTCATTAACGCCGCGTTGGGCAACCAATCGCGCTTTGACGAGATGAATGATTTCTTCGCAGGCGTCGGCGCGGGCTTCGCCGCCGGCCTTTGGCACGATACCCCGCGAGAGCGCACAGAGGCGCGCGTAAAGCCGCGCGTTGAAACGGCGCGCAAGCCCGAAGGAGAGATTGCGCCATGCTTGTTCTCGATCATGATCGAGCCGGCGGCTATTGGGGCGCCGTCTATGTTTTCACGGCGATCAAGGGCCTCCAGGTCGTGATCGACGGTCCCGTCGGCTGCGAGAATCTGCCCGTCACATCGGTTTTGCACTACACGGACGCGCTGCCGCCGCACGAACTCCCGATCGTTGTAACGGGCCTGTCGGAAGAGGAACTCGGGCGTCATGGCACCGAAGGGGCGATGAAGCGCGCCCATGCGACGCTTGATCCGACACGTCCGAGCGTTGTGGTAACGGGCTCCATCGCCGAAATGATTGGCGGCGGCGTAACGCCGGAAGGCACCGGCATTCAACGTTTTCTGCCCCGCACCATCGACGAGGACCAGTGGCAATGCGCCAATCGCGCCATGACCTGGCTATGGAGCGAATATGGCGTCAAGAAGGGGCGTAGCGCACAGCGCAAGCCGCGCGCGCCAGGCGAGAAGCCGCGCGTCAATATTATCGGCCCATGTTACGGCGTCTTCAACATGCCCTCCGATCTTGCCGAGATTCGTCGACTCGTCGAGGGTGTCGGCGCCGAGATCAACCTGATCTTTCCGCTCGGTAGCCATCTTGCCGACACGCCGCGTCTTGCCGACGCGGATCTGAATATCTGCATGTATCGCGAATTTGGCCGCAGCCTCTGCGAGGCGCTGGATCGACCTTACCTCCAGGCGCCGATCGGCCTTCACAGCACCACCAAATTTCTGCGAACGCTCGGCGAGGAGCTGGGGCTCGATCCGGAACCCTTCATCGAGCGCGAGAAACATACGACAATCAAACCGCTCTGGGATCTGTGGCGCTCGGTTACGCAGGATTTTTTCGGCACTACGTCTTTCGGCGTTGTCGCGAGCGAGACCTATGCGCGCGGGCTGCGGCACTTCCTTGAAGACGAAATGGGCCTGCCATGCGTTTTCGCGATCGGTCGAAAAGCCGGCGAGAAGACCGATAACGCCGCCGTGCGAAAGATGATCCGGGAGGCGCCGCCTCTGGTTCTTTTCGGCAGCTATAACGAGCGCATGTACGCCGCCGAAACAGGCGGGCGGGCCATGTATATTCCTGCGTCATTCCCCGGCGCGATCATTCGGCGCCACACAGGCACGCCATTCATGGGTTACGCTGGCGCGGTCTATCTTGTGCAGGAAGTCTGTAACGCCCTGTTTGACGCGCTGTTCAATATTCTGCCGCTGGGAACCGAGCTCGATAAGGTCGACGCGACGCCATCGAGACTGCACCGGGAGATCCCGTGGGATGACGCGGCGCGTCGCATGCTGGACGAAGTTGTCTAGGCGACGCCCATCCTTACGCGTATTTCTGCAGCGCGCCGGCTGCGTGACGCCGCTGAACGTGAGGCGCGCCGCGCAGGCGACGATCGTGTCACGGAGACGCGTTTCGAACATGCGAGCAAATTAGCGATGGAGACGAGCCTGTGACGCTGTCTTCCATCACGCGACATTATCAAACACGCTATTCCTTCAGGGAGGAGAGACCATGAGTCTGACAAGCGATTCCCCTCGATCGGTCCGCGGCGGAGAGTTCAGGTTTTCTCTGCTTTTTGGAGCGCTTTTTCCATTCTTTCTGGCGTCCGCCGCGATCCCGCGCGCGATTTCCCGTGCGGGGAAAATCTCGCCGTCGGGCAAATCCGTTGTGGGCGAGGCCTGGGAAAATCTTTCGATTGCGATCTCCTACGCGCTGATGGCGCGGGCGATGTTGCAGAGCTTCGCCCGGGACTGACCGGGTGAAACGCCTGTCGCGGCCTTGCCGAGGACGCGATGTTTCCGCTGCGTAAGGCGTGCGCGGCATTGCCAACGGAGGTCAATCATGGCCATCGATAAAGAGAGGAGCTCTCTGTCAGGACTGACAGAAGCCGAGGCTCTCGAGTTCCATAGTCTGTTCATCAAAAGCTTCCTGCTCTTCACCTTCATCGCGCTGATCGCGCATGTTCTGGTGTGGAACTGGCGTCCCTGGTTCCCGGGCCCCAAGGGATATGCGCTGCTTGACGGCGCGTCCAGCGTTGCGCACGCCGCGCTGACCTTCATCGGCTGATAGGAGTTAGCCATGCACAAGATATGGCTGTTGTTCGATCCCCGCCGCGTGCACGTCGCGCTTGGCGCCTTCCTGTTTACGCTGGCCCTGCTGATCCATTTCATTCTGCTCAGCACGGACCGGTTCAACTGGCTGGAAGGGCCGCGCGTCCAGAAGACCGGACAAATCGAACTGACGGCGCCCTCATCCTTCAGCTGAGGCGCGTGATCGTCGCGGACGGAGGCGTCGACCCGCTTCCGCCCGCGACCTCAAACATTGTTTATTTCCGAGGGAGGCGCGGCCATGGCCCTGCTGAGTTTCGAAAGAAAATATCGCGTGCG
>CAZJAY010000261.1:0-2890 GCA_964543915.1 uncultured Methylocystis sp.
CGGCAACAAGGGGGCGGCGCTCACCACCTATCTCTCCCTCGCCGGACGCTATTCGGTGCTGATGCCGAACACGGCGCGCGGCGGCGGCATCTCGCGCAAGATTACCGATGGCGCCGATCGCAAGCGGCTGAAGGAAATCGTCGACGAGCTCGAAGTGCCGGAAGGGATGGGAATTATCCTGCGCACCGCTGGCGCTTCGCGCACGAAGGCTGAAGTGAAGCGCGATTTCGAATATCTCCTGCGTCTCTGGGACAGCGTGCGCGAGCTGGCGATCGCCTCGATCGCGCCGACTCTCGTCTATGAAGAAGGATCGCTCATCAAGCGCGCGATCCGTGATCTCTACGGACGCGACGTTGAGGAAATCGTTGTTGCGGGCGATGGCGCCTATCGTGAGGCGAAGGATTTCATGCGCATGCTCATGCCGAGCCATGCGAAAAACGTGAAACAACATCGCGAGCCCTACCCGATTTTCGCCGAAAGCGGGGTCGAGGCGCAGCTCGACGCGATGTTCTCCAATCATGTGACGCTGAAGTCGGGCGGCTACCTCGTCATCAATCAGACCGAGGCGCTGGTCGCCATTGACGTCAATTCGGGACGTTCGACGCGCGAGCACAATATTGAAGACACGGCGCTTCGGACCAACCTTGAGGCCGCGGACGAAGTCGCGCGCCAATTGCGCCTGCGCGATCTCGCCGGCCTGATCGTTGTCGATTTCATCGACATGGAAGAGGGGCGCAACAATCGCGCCGTCGAGCGACGTCTGAAAGAGGCGTTGCGGAACGATCGCGCCCGCATCCAGGTCGGTCGGATCTCGCATTTCGGTTTGCTGGAAATGTCCCGGCAGCGCATTCGCGCCGGCGTCATTGAGGGGTCGACCGTACCCTGTCCGCATTGCGCCGGCGCCGGTCATGTGCGCTCCACCGCCTCGATTGCATTGCATGTCCTGCGCGTTCTGGAGGAGGCGCTCGTCAAGAGCGCTGCGCATGACGTAACCTTACGGACGCGCGCCGTCGTGGCGCTTTATATTCTCAATCAGAAACGGGCGCATCTCTACGAACTTGAGCGGCGTTTTGGCGTGCACATAACTGTCGCCGCCGACGATACGCTCACCGGGGCCGTTTATCATTAGCTGGAGCGCGGCGAGCTCGCTTCCGGGCCGAGATTGCCGCCGACCACGACGCCCTTGCGCGTCGACTCCCTTCGTCTGGCTCCGCCAGAGGAGGAGGAGGGCGTGGAGGAGACGTCCGCCGGGTCCGTCGTCGAGGCTGACGATCAGGATGTCGACGCCCGGGAAGCGGGCATGGATTCAGGGCGTGGGGCGCGCGGCGCGCGGGTTCGGGTCGGCGACGACGCCGATGAGGATGCGCCCCGTGGTCGACGCCGTCGTCGCCGGCGCGGGCGCGGCGGCGGCACGCAGTCTTCCGAACTTGTGCCGATCGAGGCGGAGCAGCCGCCGGATGACGGATTGGCCCTGATGGCCGAAATCGAAGGCGCGCCAGCTGTACCCGCGTCGCGCGAGGGGCGCGGGACCCGCGGCGCGCGCGACCGCGCTGGCGGCGAGAGGGGGGGAGAACGCGGGCCGGGCCGTTGGCGGCGTTCCGCTCCGTTGTCCGACGAATTCCGAAACCCTTCCGCCGACTTTCCGCTGGATCCCGGCATGATCGAGGTTGCGGTCGGAAGCGGCGAAGCGCATATGCCGGTCGTCGCGCCGCAGCCGGAGCCCGCGCCGGTTCCCGCCTTTGTCCCCGCCGCGCCCGAACCGGTAGCCGCTGCGCCGGCGGAGACCGTCGCGCCGGAGCCTGCGCCTGCGCCGGCCGCATCGAAAAACTCGACTGAGGTTGTCATTACCGAGGCCGATCCTGACCGCCCCAGAAAGGCGGGCTGGTGGCAGCGGGTTAGGACTCCCTTCGGCGGGTAAGGCCATCGCGCGCCGGGTCAGCCCGGCGGCGTTCTCCCAAGCCAGCCGGCGAGACGCTCGACGCCTTCCGCGACCTCGGTCCCGGGACCCGCATAGGAAAGACGGAGCCACTGACCCCCCCGCGCCGGATCGAAATCCCGGCCCGGCGTCGTGGCGACGCCGGCTTCGTGCAGCAAGCGCCGACAAAAGTCAGTCGAATCGTCGGTGAAGGCGGAAATATCGATATAGAAATAGAATGCCCCGTCGGGCGGCGCGAAAGCGTCGAGTCCAAGCGACGGCAGGCGCGCAAGCAGCATGGCCCGGCTACGCGCGTAGCCGGCGCGGATATCTTCGAGTTCGTCGCGCGCGTCGAAGGCGGCGAGCGCCGCTTTCTGCGAGAGGGTCGGGGGGCAGATGGCGAGCGATTGTTGCAGCCGCTCCATCGGCGGCACAAGCGTCGGGGGCGCAATCAGCCAGCCCAGCCGCCAGCCGGTCATGGCGAAATATTTCGAGAAGGAATTCACGACGATCGCATGCGGCGAGAAGCGCAGCGCTGTTTGCGCGCGCGGACCATATTCGAGGCCGTGATAGATTTCGTCGGAAATGAAGACGATCCCTTCTGCTTCGCAAAAAGCGCAGATCGCGGCGAGTTCCGTTTCCGGGATGACGGCGCCGGTCGGATTGGCCGGGCTCATGAGGAGGGCGCCGGCGAGCGGCTGGCGACGATGCGCCGCCGCAAGCATGGCCGCTGTGGGCGCGAAACCCGTCTCCGGCCCGAGCGGTAGGGAAACCGCCGTCAGACCCAGCGCCGCGAGTATATTGGCGTAGGCCGGATATCCGGGCGCCGTGACCGCGATGCGCGCGCCCGGATCGAAGGCCGCGAGCAGGGCGAGCGTGAAGCCGCCCGACGATCCTGTCGTGACGACAACGCGGTCGGGGCTGGCGTCGAGGCCATAGCGCTCGCCGTAATAGCGGGCGATGCGCGCGCGCAAT
>CAZJAY010000262.1:0-2885 GCA_964543915.1 uncultured Methylocystis sp.
GCGATCAGCAAGCCGGCGATAGCGAGCCGGGAAACTGTTTCTCCGGCCCAGACCGCGCGAGTCCACGGCCAGCGTCGTTGCACGAGGAGAAACAGCGCATAGGCGAGAAACGGGCTCGAAAAAAGCAGGAACGTCTCGATGATTGCGCGCCACATTGCCCGTTCGCCTTTTGGTTGGTCGGACCTTGCTTACCACAGCCGGGCCAGTGCGACCGGGAAATCGTGATAGGAAGCGGCATGAACAGGACCTCGCCGCGCGATTACTTCCCCACCCTGCGACGTATTCCCGCCAGCGTCTGGGCACTGGGCTTCGTCTCGCTGCTGATGGATTTTTCCTCCGAAATGATCCATGCGCTGCTGCCGATCTATCTTGTCGGCGCCATGGGCGCGAGCATGGCGCAGGTCGGGATTATTGAGGGCGTCGCCGAGGCGACGGCCGCTTTCGTCAAGGTTTTTTCCGGCGCGCTCTCGGATTGGTTTGGACAGCGCAAGCAGCTTGCGATGCTGGGTTACGGCCTTGCGGCGGCGACCAAGCCGATGTTCCCGCTCGCCATCAGCGTCGGGACTGTCGCCGCAGCGCGATTTCTGGATCGCGTCGGCAAGGGCGTACGGGGCGCGCCGCGCGATGCGCTTGTCGCAGACGTCACGCCGCCGGCGTTGCGGGGCGCCGCTTTCGGTTTGCGGCAGTCGCTCGACACGATCGGCGCTTTTCTCGGGCCGGCGGCGGCGATCCTCGTGATGTGGCTGACGGTCGATGACATCCGCGCCGTATTCTGGGTTGCGACGATCCCCGCAGTTCTGGCGGTGCTGGTGCTGGCGTTTGGCGTGCGGGAACCGGAAGAAACGCGTCCCGGGCGGGCGGCCCGTTTCCCTCTGCGGGTCGACGAGTTGAAGGCGCTTGGCGCGCCGTTCTGGTTGGTCGTGCTTGTCGCGAGCATCTTCGGCCTCGCCCGCTTCTCTGAGGCTTTTCTGATCCTGAAAGCGCAGGCGGCGGGCCTGCCGGCGGCCCTCGCGCCGCTGGCGCTGGTGCTGATGAATATCGTTTACGCGCTCGCTTCCTATCCCGTGGGCCGATACTCCGACCGCGGCGACCGGATCACGCCGCTCGCCGCCGGCATGGTTTCGTTGATTGTGGCGGACGGCGCGCTTGCGGCCGGCGACTCGCTCGGCGCGGTCGCGGCAGGCATCGCGCTCTGGGGGCTACACATGGGTCTGACGCAGGGGCTATTCGCCGCGCTCGTGGCCGACGCCGCGCCGGCGGCGTTACGCGGGACGGCTTTCGGCGTCTTTAATCTCGCATCCGGGGTCGCGCTGTTCGTCGCGAGCTGGGGGGCGGGCGTCCTGTGGGACGTTGCCGGGCCGGATGCGACTTTCGCAGCCGGCGCCGTTTGCGCGGCGCTGGCGCTGGCGGGTTCGCTTCTGCTGCGCGGGCGCGTTCGCCCGCGCATGACGTGACCGGGACAGGCATGTCAATCGTTGCGATGGGCAAGCACGTAGTCGATCAGAGATTTTGAGGCTAGGCTCATGACCCCGCCGCCATCTGCGCGATCCTCGATTCCATGACAGGACACAAGATTGCGGATGCCGCCCGCGCGCGCCAGTTTTGAAGCATAATGCGGTACGACCGGCGCAGTCGCGCCCGGGTTTTCATCCCATCCGGTCGTATCCGGATCGACGCCCATCAGCGTGGGGTGACGGAAGACCATCGACGGCGTGTGGCTAAACTCGACTGCCGGCGCAATCCGCGTGAATACGCCCGACGGCGTCTCCTGATCGATTGCGTGCAGGGCAAGATCGGCCATTGTCACCGGGAGGTAGATATCGGCGCCCAGCTCCTCGACCAATGAAGGCGCGAGGCTCGAACAACGCGAGAGCGACGAGCCGACATGATAGAAACCGCCATTGAGTTCGCGCTCCGCCAATGCAGCGATGACGCCGGTAGCGACCAGGTAACCTGTGAGATAATCATTTAGCAGGACAGAGATGACAGTCGGCGCGCTCAGGTCTTGCGAATGAACATGTATCGTGCCGCTCACCGCCTGGGCGATCTGTTCGAAGCCCGGACGCGTTTCCCATGGGGTGCCACGAGCGAAGCACGACAGTGACGCGTGAACCAGATTGGGATTGAGCGCGCGAAGGGCGGCGTCATCGAGTCCCATTTTGGCGAGCACGCCGGGACGCTGGCCATCGATCAGAACATCCGCGCTCGCCAGCAATTCGAGGAAACGCGCCTTGCCGTGGCGGCTCTTGATGTCGAGCAGGATGTTCTTCTTGCCCCAGCTGCCGTCCATCCAGATCGGCATAACCCAGTCGCCCATCGGCGGCTGGACCTTGATGACGTCGGCCCCCTGGTCGGCGAGAAACCGCGCGCTGGCGGGGCCGGCGACCATATGGGTCAATTCGACCACGCGCACGCCTTCGAGCGGTCGATGCCGCGCGGCGCCAAGCACGCGCCGCTTTTCGGTCTTTGTGACCTCGAAGTCGATCAGCGGACGCGAGAGCGTCGCGGCGCCCTGCGGATGTGCGGCCCATTCCGCCGGCGTGCGCACAATCCCGAGCGGCAAGCCAAGACGAATGGCGTCGTCCTCGATCTCCTGCGCGGTTTTTCGCTCGACGGCCGCCTGGATCGCTTTGGCTGAGTTGGCGCAATCGAAGTAGGTCAAAATCAGATCGCGTAAATGTGGATGAATGCCGATCATGGTCACATGGCGGCCATCCCTCGCGCAGTAGGTGCCGTTGTCGGGATTGACGCCCCATGTGTCCATGATTGTGCAATAGCCATTGAGAAACTGTAGTTGCAGGGCGTTCAGCAAAAGCCCGCAGCGTCGGCGATTTACTCACCAGTCGGTTAATAAGACGACATTCACTTGATTTATTCCTGAGGTC
>CAZJAY010000263.1:0-2885 GCA_964543915.1 uncultured Methylocystis sp.
GGCGCCCAGAGACCGGCGTCGGACGTTCGGAAGTAGGTAAGACTGGAAGAGGCCTGATTGTAGCTCGCGCCGACGCCCGCGCCGATATAGGGCGTGAACCCCCAGTAATGGCCGAGATCGAGATAGCCGTTGGCGAGAATGCTGGTGCGATTGAGCGTGCCCTTGACGAAAGGCCAGCAGGTTTCGTTCGGATTGGCGAAAATTCCGACCGGGACTTCCCTCTCGGTGATCGGATCATAACGGAAAAGCCCCACCGAGCTATAGGGACACCACACAGTGTCGAGGGCGCGATTCATCCGAAAGACGCTGCGGTCGGCGGTCACGTCGAAACGGAGCCAGTCGTTGACCTGATAGCCGACGCCCAGCCCGAGATTCGCGACGTTATTGATGTTGTTCACCCGCGTGAAATCGCTCGTCACGACAGGCACCCGGAGATTCTGCCAGCCGATGTCGCCGCGCAGATACCACCCCGTCCCCCATTCGACTGGCCCTTCCGGCGGCGGCGCCTTGACGAGGCCGGCGAGATCGGCGGCGCGAACAGCTCCGAAGCCGGCGAGCACGCCCGACACACAGACAAGCGCGGGAAGGAGAACGCGAAGGAAAGACCGCAGCATGTGTTTACGCCCTGGCTTTTCGACGATCGCGCGCGGCCGTCGGGGTTCGGAGGTAAACAAGAGCTAGACAATTATGTTTAATATCGACTTAAGCTTCGCCTTTATGGCGCAGCCAAAAAAAAGCCGGCCCGAAAAGGGCCGGCTCGTGAATCTCGGCAGGGCGACGCCTTGAAGGACCGCCCTTCTTCACGCTCAGCGCGCGACCGCCGAGAGAAACACGTCGATCGCCAGAACGTAGAAAGCCGCCGTGCAAAATGCGGGCAATGACCGCATGGAAACATGCCGCAGCAGGAAGGCGTACATGAACGCCGTCCACATGATGATCGGGAACAGCAGGAAGCGGGCGAGACGCTCCGTCGGCAACGGCGGCGGCAGGGCGACCCCGACGATCAGATGGAGAATGATATAGGCTGCTGCGGCGAGCGCGCCCATCGCGGCCAGCGCGATCATCGTCTTCACGAATTTGGGCTCTTCCTTGAGATAGCGCAGCAGAAAAAAGGTCGCCCCGTAAAGAATCACTGCGCTGCCGACGCCATAGGCGAGGCTGCCGATCAGCGAATGATTGAACGACTGCGCGCCGGCCTGAGCGAAAACATAAAGCCCAAGCATGACTTTCATCAACTCAGGCGATTCCGGAAGGGAAAGTTGCGAGGCCTCGAGATTCAGCATTTTGCCGAACGTCTTCGGGGTCTGCTCATCCATCAGCGGGATATTAAGCGGCATGACGTGAAAATCCTCGTTCTTAAGGCGCTGCGACCGGGCGGACCGCTGAAATCGGCGCTCAACCCTTACATATGGCGCGCGACCGGGCAGCGGCAACGCCGGCGACGCGGGTCAGGGAAGGCGGCGCAGCCAATCCTCGCGGGCGATCACGTCGACGATGCGCGCGGCGGCGGCGGCCCAGGACGCGTCAGAAACGTCTTCCGGCGCCGCTGTGATCGATCCCGAAAGGAACCCGCGCAGCGTTTCCGCCAACGCATCCGGATCATTGACAGCGAAATAGATGGCCCCGCTCCGCCCCACTTCGCGAAAGACCGGAATATCGCTGCAAATCGTCGGCAGACCCCGACGCGCCGCCTCAACGATGGGCAGTCCAAATCCTTCGGCATAGGATGGGAAAACAAGTGCCGTCGCGCGATCGTAGAGGAAAGAAAGCTCCGGATCGTCGACATCGTCGAACCAGAACAATCGGGCCCCATTTTCAGCGTGCCCGCCTATCGCCGCGACGATCGCTTCCTCGAACCAGCCGCGCCGGCCGACAATGACCAGACGCGCCGCCACGCATTCGGACCAGAGCCTTTCAAAGGCTGCGAGGGCGACTCGATGCCCCTTGCGCGGCTCGATCGTCCCGACGAGCAGGAAGACGGGCGCATCGCCCGTAACCGCCGCCGCAATTTTGGGTCGGGGGGCGTGCGTCGCCGGGGCGTGCAGATCCGCGCCGCAGTGAAACCAGCCGATTTTCAGGCCTGGCCGATGTGGCAAGCGACATGTTTCAACGTAATCCCCGAGTTCCAGCGCCACGGTCCGCGAAATGGCGATAAAGGCGTCGCTTTCGAGCAACGCCCGCCTCAGCCAGGCGCGATAACGGGGCACAGTGGCCTCATGACAGGCGTGCGGCCAGAGCTCCGGGATGAGATCGAAAATACAGGAAACGATCTCGCCCCCATTGCGTCGAACGCCGGCAAGCGCGGGCGCGAGCGCGTCGAATGCATTCCAGCTATCCGAAAGCATCAGGAACCGATCGCCGGGCGCAACCGCAATCTCTTCTTCGGAACCGGCGGCTCCGGGCGCGAGCGCATTGATGAAATCGGCGGCGAGCAGGAGGCGGCCGTTTTCGCAACGCACCGCTACGACCGGGACGTCGAAGCCGGCGCCGTCGCGCTGACGAAGATAGACGACGCGGACGACTTCCTTCACGACGCGCTGGATGCCGGTGCCGGCGTCCCGTTTCACTGTGCCGGTGACATCGACGAGAATGCGCCGGGTTGGCAAGGCGGGCGGACGCAAATCGTCCGAGAAGCCGACGGCCGTGGGCTCCGGCGCCGGCGCGGACCGGCGCGGCAGACGCGCCGCGATCCATGCTTCGATCGGCCGCAAGAAGCGATAGAGCGCGCCGGAAACCGAATATTCCATCCGGTAACGCTCATGCGTGAGATGCAGAAGTTCGGCGCGCAGATAATCAAGCTGGAATTCGAGCACACGCGCGCGTTCGGCGTCCGCCTGCGGTGGCGGCTGGGTTGAGTCTGGCGCGCTCATGATTCCGAACTGTCG
>CAZJAY010000264.1:0-2880 GCA_964543915.1 uncultured Methylocystis sp.
GGCCGCTTTCAAGGGCGTGCGTCTGTCCCTGCGCGCATGGAACCAGCAATTCCGCCAGCCCATCCTGCTCTCGGATGGGCGCATGACCGTTTCGGTCTCGCCGCAGGAGGGGTTCCTGCATCAAAAAACCGAACTCGATACCCTCGGCCTCGACCAGCCGGAAACGGGATGCAGCCTGAAATGAGAAAGATCGTCCCCGCGTTTGCGCTTCTTTTCCTGTTGGCCGCGTCGCCCGCCTACGCATACAGGGTCTATGTGAGCAACGAAAAAGGGAATTCGATCACGGTTATCGACACGGCGCGTCTCGAAGCGATCGAGACAGTAAAGGTCGGTCGCCGACCGCGTGGTCTTGCGCTCAACCGGGATGGTTCGGAACTTTACATCTGCGCCGGCGATGACGACGCGATCCAGGTCCTGGACACGAAAACGATGAAAATCGTTGGCAAATTGCCTTCGGGGCCGGACCCGGAATTGCTGACGCTCAGTCCCGACGGTCAGACCATCTATGTTTCAAATGAAAACGATAATCTTGTTACGTTGATCGACGTCAAACGCAAGGAACGGATCGGCGACATTCCCGTCGGCGTCGAGCCGGAAGGCATGGCTGTCAGTCCCGATGGCGGGCTGCTGGTGAATACGTCCGAAACCACCAACATGGCGCATCTGATCGACACGCGCTCGAAGGAAATTGTCGCCAATATCCTCGTCGATAGCCGGCCGCGCTTTGCTGAATTCAAAAAAGACGGTTCGGAACTCTGGGTTTCCTCGGAAGTCGGCGGAACGGTCGCTGTAATCGATCCCGCAACGCGGGCGCTGAAACAGAAAATCACATTCGACATCCCTGGCATGTCGCGTGAGTCGATTCAGCCGATCGGCATTGCGATCAGCGCTGACGGCAAACGCGCCTATGTTGCGCTTGGCCCGGCCAATCGGGTCGCGGTCATCAACGCTGCAACAAAAGAAATCGAGAAATATCTGCTTGTCGGCCAGCGCGTCTGGCATCTCGCCTTCACGCCGGACGAAAAATATCTGCTTACCGCCAACGGCGTATCGAACGACGTGTCCATCATCGACGTGGCGAATCTCAAAGTCGTCAAATCCATCCCGGTCGGCGCCTTTCCCTGGGGTCTCGTGGCGGCGCCGCAATGATCGCGGCTGGAGAGACGCCGGCGCTCGCGGTTCGCGGCGTGAGCCACAATTATGGTGCGCGTCGGGCTTTGGACGACGTGACTTTCGCGATCGCGCCAGGAACATTCGCGGTTCTGCTGGGGCTTAACGGCGCCGGCAAAAGCACGCTGTTTTCCCTGATCACGCGCCTTTTCGCGGCGCGCACAGGGGAGATCGATATTTTCGGCGCAAATGTGATGCGCGAACCCGGGGCCGCCCTGCGGCGATTGGGCGTCGTATTTCAGGCGCGCACGCTCGATCTTGATCTCAGCGTCATGCAGACCCTTGTCTATCATGCGGCGCTGCACGGTGTCGGTCCGCGCGAAGCCCGACGTCTGGGGAGCGCGGCGCTGGCGCGCGCCGGACTGGCCGATCGCGCCGCGGACAAAGCCCGCGCGCTTTCGGGCGGGCAAATTCGTCGGGTCGAAATCGCACGGGCGCTGCTGCATAAACCACGCCTGCTGCTACTCGACGAACCAACGGTCGGCCTCGACATCAAGGCGCGCGCCGCGTTGCTTGCCCATGTTCGCGACCTCGTGCGGGACGAGCAAATCGGGGTGCTCTGGACGACGCATCTGATCGACGAGATCGACGCGAATGATCAGGTCGTCATCCTTCATCAGGGCAAGGTTCTGGCGCAGGACCGCGCCAGCGATATTTGCGCCACGACAGGCGCGCAGGACATCGGCGCCGCTTTCGCAGCCATCACTGGCGCCGCTGCGGAGACGCTTTCGGCATGACCGTTAAACCGGACGATGCGCGCGCGAGTTTCTCGACGCGACAATATCTCATCTGCCTGTGGGGCGTCGTCTGGCGCGAGGCCCTGCGCTTTTTGCACCAGCGCGAACGCTTCGTTTCCGCCCTCGTCCGTCCGCTTGTCTGGCTCTTTATTTTCGCCGCAGGCTTTCGTCAGGTGCTCGGAATTTCAATCATTCCGCCTTACGAGACCTACATTCTCTACGAGGTTTATATCGCGCCCGGCCTGATGGCGATGATCCAGCTTTTCAACGGCATGCAGTCGTCGCTGTCGATGGTTTACGATCGTGAGACCGGCAGCATGCGCACACTGCTGGTTTCGCCTTTTCCGCGCTGGTTCCTGCTCGGCGCGAAGCTCGCCGCCGGCGTCGCGGTTTCGATCCTGCAGGTCTACGCCTTCCTACTCATCGCGTTTTTCTGGGAGATCGAACCGCCGACCCGATGGGGCTATCTCACCGTCCTGCCGGCGCTGGCGCTGGGCGGGCTGATGTTGGGCGCCCTGGGGATGCTGCTGTCATCCTTGATTCGCCAGCTCGAAAATTTCGCCGGAGTGATGAATTTCGTGATTTTTCCGATGTTCTTCGCCTCTACGGCGCTGTATCCGCTCTGGCGTGTGAAGGAGTCGAGCCCGTGGCTCTATTACGCCTGCGCCATCAATCCCTTCACGCATGCGGTCGAACTCATCCGCTTCGCCTTCTATCAGAAGATCGAGTGGACCGCGCTTGCGGCAGTCGCGGGCTATACGAGCGTCTTCCTCGTGGCCGCGATCCTTGCCTATGATCCGGCGCGCGGGATGCTGATGCGCCGGGGCGGTTGAACAGAGAGGCGTCCCGGACGAGGATCAGTTCTTACCGGCCGCCTTCTCCGCAGGGGCAACCGCCGCCGACTCAGGAAGCTTGACGCCGGATGCGAGCTGTGCGCCAAGCAAAATCACGCGCGCCTCGGTCAGACGTAGCG
>CAZJAY010000265.1:0-2879 GCA_964543915.1 uncultured Methylocystis sp.
CGCAAAAAATCGCCAGCGCATTGCGGCCGCGACGACAGAAAAACGCGTAGACAGGCGTTGACTGCGCCCAGCCGGTCGCCGGGGAAAAATAGACGACATAGGCGAGCGCAAGAAAATCGATAATCCGGACCAGACCGAGATCGGTCTTTCCCCAGTCGAGATAGACGCCGACCTCATCGACAAGGCCCGGCAGAAAGCCAAAGCCGTTCGATACGACGAAGGCGGCGGCGATTGTGAAAAATTGCGCGACGCGAAGCGCCGCAGGCTTGAACGGCAACCCCTGCGCCACGAGACCCGTCCCGCACACAATCCCGATCGTGAACAGCAGCTGCCAGGCGAATGGATTGAAATACCAGCCGCCGACGTCCGGCCATGAAGGCAGATTAACGCCCAGAATGCGGGCAAGCGCGTAGACGGCGAGCGACACAGCCAGCGCAACGGATGGACCACGGTCGCGCACGAGCGCGAGCAGCGGCGGCGCGCCCGCCAGCAGCGCGATATAGAGCGGCAGAATGTTGAAATAGGGAAGCTGATGGCGCAGGCCGAGGATCTCGACGAGGCTCGCCGCCGGATCGATGAAGGGTGTATCGCAATTACACTCCGCGCGCACGAAATCGAAGAACCCAAGATAGCGGGCGGTTCCATAAAGCGCGATCGCGGCGGCGGTCAGGGCGATATGCGCGCCATAGAGCCGCACGACGCGCCTGAGAATGTCCCGCACGACGTCGCGATCCCGTCCCAGTCCAAATCTGCGGCCATAGGCGAGATAAACCGAGACGCCCGAAAGAAAGACAAAGATTTCAGCCGCATCGGAAAAACCGAAGTTTCGCGGCGTGAAACCACTCAGAACATGGCCCGGAATGTGTTTAACGAGAATGAAAGCCAAGGCGACGCCGCGCCAGAAGTCAATGGAATCAATGCGCTTAGCGATCATCCCCCGCCACCTCCGTTGACGTTGTGCGCCCCGTTTGTCGGCGGAACAATCAAGAATCGATCCACGCTTCCGGAAGGCTTTCGGGTTCGGCTTGCTTTGATGCGCCGAACCAGTAACATGGCGCAATCCTTTTTCTCGGCAAATCACTGTTAAGGCTCATGACTTTCATCGACTCCACTCTCGCGCCGGCCGGCAGGTACATCGGCCAGATCAAACTGCACGGACCGGCCGACTTCGAAGGGATGCGACGGGTCGGCCGACTCGCCGGCGAAGCGCTCGACATGATCATTCCCCATGTGCAGCCTGGCGTGACGACCGATGCGCTCGATGCGCTGGTCTTCGACTTCGCGATGGCGCACGGGGCCTATCCGGCGCCGCTCGATTATCGCGGCTACCGCAAATCGATTTGCACGTCGGTCAACCATGTCGTCTGTCACGGCGTGCCGGACGCAAAGGCGCTGCGCGAGGGCGATATTGTCAACATTGACGTCACCTTCATCCTCGATGGCTGGCACGGCGACGCGAGCCGGATGTTCGCCGTCGGCGAGATCCCGCGCAAGGCGCAACGGCTGATCGACGTCACCTACGAATGTCTGATGCGCGGCATCGCCGCGGTGAAGCCGGGCGCGACGACCGGCGATATCGGTGCGGCGATCCAGCAATATGCGGAGAGCGAACGCTGTTCCGTGGTGCGCGATTTCTGCGGACACGGTCTCGGTCAAGTCTTCCACGACGAACCCAATATTCTCCATTACGGCCGCAGCGGCGAGGGCGTTCCGCTCCGGCCGGGCATGTTCTTCACGATCGAACCGATGATCAATCTCGGCAAGCCGCAGGTCAAAATCCTCTCGGACGGCTGGACGGCCGTCACCCGCGACCGCTCGCTGTCGGCGCAGTTCGAACATTCGATCGGCGTCACCGAGGATGGCGCAGAAATCTTCACGGCGTCGCCACGCGGTCTCGATAACCCCTCCGCCGCGCCCCGGTCATGACCGGGGCGGACCCGGATCGACGCATCGACGGGCCAAAGGAGGCGGCGCCGGCCCATTATCTCGGTCATCGTCAGCGGCTGCGTGATCGATTTATGGAGGCGGGCGAGGCGGCGCTCGCCGATTACGAACTCATGGAACTGCTGCTTTTTCGCGCGATCCCGCGACGCGACGTGAAACCGCTCGCGAAAGCGCTCATCAAGCGTTTCGGCTCCTTCGCAGAAGCGGTGTCAGCGCGGCCGGAGCGGCTGCGCGAGATTGAGGGCCTCGGCGAGGCCGCGATCGCTGAAATCAAGCTTGCGGAAGCGGCCGCGATCCGCGTTGCGCGCGGCAAGGTCGAAACGCGGCGAACGCTGTCCTCCTTTATCGAAGTCGCCGAATATTGTCGCGCCGCCATGGCTTTTGCGGAGCGCGAGGAGTTCCGCGTCCTGTTCCTCGACAAGCGCAATGCGCTGATCGCCGATGAGGTGCAGGGGATCGGCACGATCGACCATACGCCGGTCTATCCGCGCGAAATCATCCGGCGGGCGCTGGAGCTTGGGGCGAGCGCCCTGATCCTCGCGCACAACCACCCGTCCGGCGATCCGACCCCGTCAGCCGCCGATATCCGCATGACGCAGGATATCGTCGCCATCGCCCAGCCCTTTGGCATCGTCGTGCATGATCATCTGGTGATCGGCCGCCATGGCCAGGCCAGCTTTCGCGGGTTGAAGCTCATCTGAAGCGCGTCCTGCGCTGCAAGCGAATGGCAGGGTTTTGGGTTCCGCACGCATCACATCGCTTGTCGTCGCCTCGGCGCTCTTTATGGAGCAGCTCGACGGCACCGTCATCGCCACCGCCCTGCCCGCAATGGCCCGCGATCTCCACGAGGATCCGATTGCGCTGAAGCTGGCGCTGACGGCCTATCTCCTGTCGCTCGCCGTCTTTATCCCGATTTCAGGCTGGGTCGCGGACAG
>CAZJAY010000266.1:0-2877 GCA_964543915.1 uncultured Methylocystis sp.
CGCCTTGCGGCTCGGCTGGGGCTACGACGCTGCGCCGGTCATCGACGCGCTGAACCGGATCCGTCCGCCGTTCAATATTTCGACGCTCGCCACTGTCGCCGGCGTCGCTGCGCTTGAGGACAGAGCGCATCTTGCTGCAGCTGTCGCCCATAACGCGCGCTGGCTCGACTGGCTGACCCGCGAAATTTCCGCGCTCGGGCTCGAAGTCCTGCCGAGCGTCGCGAATTTCATCGCGATCCGCTTTCCCGACACGCCGGTGCGGACAGCCGCCGACGCCGATCGTTTCCTTACCGGGCGTGGTCTGATTCTGCGCGCCATCAAAGCCTATGGCATGGATGAATTCCTGCGGCTGACGGTCGGTTCGCAGGAGGCGAATGAAGCGGTTGTCGCAGCGCTCGGCGATTTCATGCAAATGGCGGCCGGTTCGGTGAAAAGAAGCGCGCATGGCTGATCCCGTTTTCGCGCGCGTCGCCCTTGTCGGCGCAGGTCTGATCGGCTCTTCCATCGCGCGCGCGGCGCGCGCCTTCAACGCCGCCGGAGAAATTGCGATTTACGACGCCGCGCCCGAGGTGATGGCGCGGGTTCGTGCGCTTGAGCTCGCGGATGAAGCCGATGGCGATGTAAGCCGCGCGCTCGCTGGCGCCGATCTCGTTATTATCTGCACGCCGGTCGGCGCCTGCGGCGCGGCCGCGCGGATCATTTCGCCGTTTCTGGCGTCTGGCGCCATTGTTTCCGATGTCGGGTCGGTGAAATCAGCCGTCGTCGCGCAGGTTGCGCCGGAACTGCCGCCTGATGCGCATTTTATCCCGGCGCATCCGATCGCCGGCACGGAGTTTTCCGGCCCCGACGCCGGCTTCGCCGAACTCTTCCGGAACCGCTGGTGCATCCTCACGCCGCCGGCGGATGCGAACGCCGCCCAGGTCGACCGGCTTTCGAGGTTCTGGACCCGTATCGGCGCGCGGGTCGAAACAATGAGCGCCGAACATCATGATCGGGTGCTGGCCCTGACGAGCCATCTTCCGCATCTGATCGCCTATAATATCGTTGGCACGGCCGACGATTTCGGCGAGCAGACACGCTCGGAGGTGATCAAATTTTCAGCGTCGGGCTTCCGGGATTTCACGCGCATCGCCGCCTCGGACCCGACCATGTGGCGCGATATTTTTCTCAATAATCGCGAAGCCGTGCTCGAAATGCTTGGGCGCTTCAACGAGGATCTCAGCGCGCTCCAGAAAATGATCCGCCTTGGCGATGGCGACGGTCTGTTCGATTTCTTCAGCCGCACCCGCACGATTCGCCGCTCGATCGTCGAACAGGGGCAGGACACCGCCGCCCCGGATTTCGGGCGACGCCCCCTTTAGGCAGCCCGCGCAGGCAGCCTGGCGCGCCGCTACCGCTGCGCGAAGCGCTGTTCTTTGGCCACGCCGATCGGCGTCACATGACCTCGAAACCACGCGAGAACGTCCGGACGATAGGGCTCCGTCACGGATAGGAGAAACAATCCGTAAACCAGCACGGCGAGTGCGAGGCACCCCGCAATTTCGATCTTTCCTTTCGCGCCCTGCATTTTTACCTCCAACGAAATTTTTTCTTTTGCTGTAGCTGCAACCGGTTGATGACAGCGGTGTGAAGGAAGCATCTCCGCAGCCCCTGGTTTGGTAAATATCCAGAGGAAGAACGTGAGATGAGACCAGCAATCGCCTCGATTGCGCAGCATAATACATAACAAGATCGATATACTATATATTTTTTATATTCAATTTATCTCTGCGCGCGGCAGCGCGTCGGCAGGCCATAAAAATCATATAAAATCAGTCTTTTCTGGGAGAATGCCCGATGCGCAGGACTTTCTCGGCATTTTGTTGCGCGAGAGTCCGGATTTTCCCCGACAGCATGCCAAGGAGTCCGGGCAGACGCAGCTCGATACGGGCGTGATCGTCGAGGATCGCGACAGTTGCAAGCACCGTCTGGCCCAACGCCTCAACGGTGACCCTCGCGATTTCATCCGTCCAGACGATCTCCGCGCGCGCCACCTTGTCGATATACTGGCGCCGCAGCTTTTCCATACCTTCACGCGCCCGGGCGCAGGCCTTTTCTCGACCGAGTTGATGCGGAATGGTCAGGACGATCGATTTGGACATGGGGCCTCCTGCGTTGCGAGCGGGTCGCAATAATCAGAATTTAATGAACCGAACGGAAAAAATAAGGAGGCGCCAGTCTTAACCTGCGTTTTCGAGCAGACGCGCCGCCGCCGCCCGCGCCTCGTCCGTCACTGCCGCGCCGGACAGCATCCGCGCGATTTCCTCCTGCCGGTCCAGGCCGTCAAGGACGGCGACGCGGGTCGCCACAACGCGGTTTTTCGCCGTTTTGCCCGAGGCGCTCTTGCTGATTCTGAGATGGCTCCCGGCGCGCGCGGCCACCTGCGGCGCGTGGGTGACGGCGAGCACCTGCGCCTGTGCGCCGAGGCGCGCAAGCCGGTGGCCGATGGCGTCGGCGACCGCGCCTCCAACCCCCGTGTCGATCTCATCGAAAACGAGCGTCGGCGCAGAGCCGCGATCCGCCAGCACAACCTTCAGCGCCAACATGAAACGGGCAAGCTCGCCGCCGGACGCAATTTTCGTCAGCGGTCCTGGCCGGGAGCCTGGATTCGTCCGCACATGGAATTCAATCCGGTCGATCCCCTCAGGTCCGGCGTTTTCCGGGTCGCTCGTCACCTGCGTCAGAAAAATAGCTCCTTCGAGCCGCAACGGCCGCAAGTCGGCGTCGACAAGCTGGCGCTGGCTGGGCTGGCGGCCAGCCGCTTTCCGGCCGGCGCCGTGCCGACCGACACCTTGGGCGTGCACGGCGAGCAGGACGAGGTCGTTCCCTTGAGTGCCG
>CAZJAY010000267.1:0-2876 GCA_964543915.1 uncultured Methylocystis sp.
GCTGCACCAGCAGCAGATCGTTCGCCGCGCTTTCCTTGATCAGCGGTTCGAGCGCCGGATTTGCGATGTAGCCGCCGTCCCAATAGCTTTCGCCATCGATCTGAACCGCATGGAAGAGCTCCGGCAAACAGGCGGAGGCCATGACAGCCTTCGCAGAAAGGTCGCCGTTTCTGAAAAGATGCAGCGCGCCATCCGACACGCGCGTCGCCGAGATGAGCAGTTTGATTTTGTCGGACCGCCGGATCGCGTCGAAATCGACGAGGTCGTCAAGCAGGTCCAACAGCGGATTGAAATTGAGCGGATTAAATTGATAGGGCGAAAAAAGGCCCGAAAAAACCGTCTGACTCACCTCGAGCCCGATGGTCGGCGACCACCAGCCTGCCGGCGTCATCGTCAGGCGGCGGTCGGGATCAAAAAATTCAGCCATAGTCGTCAGGGAGGACATTGGCGCGGATTCAGCGATGCAGCGCCAGAACCTCTCCAGCGCCGCCTTCGCGCCCGGGCGTCCGCCGTCAATCAAGCCATGGACCATGACGACCGCATTCATGGCGCCCGCGCTTGCGCCGCTGATCGCCTCGAATTCAAGCCATTCTTCGTCGAGCAGGCGATCGAGCACGCCCCATGTAAAAGCGCCATGGGCGCCGCCGCCCTGCAGCGCGAGATCGATCAGAACAGGACTCTTCGCCAATTTCGGCCTCCAATCGCACGATACGCGCGCCTGACCATCGGCGCGACAGAAAACACGCTTGCCGACCGACCCTTTGAAGAAATAATTTTTTGTTTCGCGTAGCATAATGAAACATTTTCGCCGCCGTCAATTATTGAATGTCATTCCGCAATCAATCATTGTAAAAAATGCGATCGGATAATCGCATGCGCGTGAGAGGAATCTGACATGGCGCTCAATAAAATTCTCGCTTCCGTCATCGCGTTCGGGCTGGCTTTTCCGTCAGCAAGTTTTGCGAAATCCCATAAATCCGCCACGGCGCGGCATCGCCCGGCCGAAACTTCGCAGCATAGGCGCCCCTATCTGCTGCACCACCATGTCCCCGGTCACTACGCCGACCCCAATGACCGGCGCTCGCCAAAGTGGCACCCGACAAAACCGCACACCGGCAACTGGGCGGATTGAAAAAGTCCCGACGCCTCCTCACGGTCCCGCGCCGCACGCAGCAGGTCGAAGAATGCGCCGGTTTCAGAATTTCGTGAACCGGCGCATTCAGTCTGTCAAATTACAACGCCGCCGCCTCTCACTACGGGCATGCTGCGCCGCGCCTTGCGCCGCTTCAGGTCAATCCATAAGCCAAGAAGCGCCATCAGGATGATGAGGGCGATCACCGCGCCGCCGACCACCATGTTCAGGGTCAGCTTGCCGAGCGGGAACAGGAAATTCCACTTGTGGGCAAGGCTAAAAACCCAGCGCTCCGGTTTCTGCCAGTCCGCGACGCGATCCACCAGTGCGCCGGTGGCCGTATCGACAAACAGGCTGGCCTTGACCGGCTCGGCAAAATCCAGCTTCCAGACCGGCAGGCGTTTATTGCGGAAATCATAATCAACCCCGAATCGGGTTACGAGAGTCGCTTCTTTCAATGCAACCTCCGGCCCGACGAAACGCCTTGCGATACTGAGCGCGAGATCGCGATCCGCGAGGGGCAGGACTTCCCCGGTCGCCGCATCGACATAGATAGGCGGCGCATCCGGCTTCAAACCATCAAACCGGGCTTTGCGGATTTCCGTTGACGTAGCGGGCGCTGCGTTTGTGTGATCGTGATGATCATGTTCGCCGCCGACGACCATCGCGCCTTTCTCGGGATCGAGGCGATAGAGCGGTTGCCCCTGCGGTCCTTCGACCAGCGAAAGGCCACGGACTGTCTGCCCGCCGGCGATCCTCGCCCAATCCCGCTCGATCGGGAAGCGACCGGACGCAAGATTCAGGGGCTTCGGCATGCGCGACTGGTTGACCGGCGGCTCGATCGCGAATTGCACAAGATGATAGAAGCCGCTGGTCGAGAACAGGAACAGAGGCAGAGCGAGCACATAGCCGGCAATACGATGCCAGCCACGCGCGCCCGGCAGGCGGCTGGCGCGGCGCATTGTGACCAGCATCATGACGCCCGTGACAGCGAGCGCCGCCAGACCGCCAACCAGCGCCGCCACAAGCACGACGCGTAAGCTGTCAAGACCTTCCGGGATCCAGTCCCAATTATGCAACCAGCGGAAAATGCGCTGCTGGATAGCCTTCGCATGATTATTCACCGCTGCGAGGCTGCTGGTTTCCGTATGGACATAGGCCACGAGCCCGTCGTCGCCGGCGAATTTCACAAGCCATACCGGCAGCAGACGATTAACCCATGGATAATCGTCATCGAAAGCGGTCTGTAACGTGATGCTGGCGACGGGACGCGTCTCTTTCAGATAATGTCGCGCGAGATATTCGGCCTGCCGCGCATCCTGACCAGGCAGTTCCCGCCCTGTGGCGGGCGTGAAATAGCGCCGCTCATCCATTTCGCCGGTCGTCACCTGGTAGAGCGGCCCTTCCGTTCCCGGTACGGTGCGCACGGCGATCGCCCGGTCAATGCCGGCGGCCGCGAGGGTTTCCGCCACGGGTCGCGCGTCAGCCAGCATCACAGGTTGAACGGGCGGCATGAAGACCGCCTGCTGCGGCCCGAAAAGCACCATCCAGATATGGGTGAGCCCCGAAAGACCCCAGATCAGCAGACTGACGCCACCCGCCAGCGCCAGCCATTGATGTTTCGAAACGGCCCAACGGGCCATGCGCATTTTATTGTTTGTCTGAACAGTCATCGGTCAAAGCCTTTGTCAGCAGCGGAATCCCGGCGCCAAATCAAAGGTGCTTTCGCTGATATGCGCAGCAT
>CAZJAY010000268.1:0-2852 GCA_964543915.1 uncultured Methylocystis sp.
GACCGTCGCCGAAGCAGCCCGCGAGGCGGGCCTCACGAATTTCGTGCAGAAGTCCGACATCGGCGCCGACGCCTGCGGGCGATCCGCCAATGCGCGCAGCAAGGCGGAGGGGGAAGCCGCCGTGCTGGCGGCCATCCCGACCGCCGTTATCCTGCGCCCATCTGTCGTTTTCGGCGTCGAGGATGAATTTTTCAACCGCTTCGGCGCGATGGCCCGGTTCTTCCCCGTGATCCCGATCGTCGGCGCCGAGACCCGCTTCCAGCCCGTCTATGTCGGCGACGTCGCCGACGCTGTTGCAACCACGCTCGCCGGTCGTGCGCGGCCGGGAACGGTCTACGAACTCGGCGGCCCGGAGGTCAAAAGCTTCGGCGCCCTCGTCGATTACGTGCTGAAAGTCACGGAGCGCGACCGCAAGGTGCTGAAGCTTGGGTTCGGCGCCGGCTAACTCGTCGCGGGCATGATGCAGTTTTTGACCGCCGTTTCGCTTGGTCTGTTTCCCAAACTTTTGCGCATGACGGGCGATCAGGTCGAGCTGCTGAAGCACGACAATGTCGTGAGCGCGCAGGCCGGGTCGGAAGGACGCACGCTGGCCGGGCTCGGCATTGCGCCGGAGTCGATCGAGGCGATCGCCCCGACCTATCTCTACCGCTACCGTAAAACCGGCCAGTACCAGGCGCAGCGGCTCGGCGCCTGACCCACGCGCTATGGGAGAGGTTCAGAGCGATGATGCGTCGGCTCCGTCGCCGCCGCGCCAGCGCTGGAAGATTCGCGCCATGAAAGCGACGCCGAACAGCGGCGTCAGGACATTCAGGCCAGGCACAGCGACGAAAGCGGCGATGAAAAGCCCGGCGAGGAAAAGCGGGAAGGCGTAGCGTCGACGCATCTCCTGGGCTTCCGCCAGCGGCAGGAAACGGGTCGCGGCGAACAGGAAATATTCCCGGCCCAACAGATAGGCATTGGCGAAGAGAAACGCCGCTGCGTTCAGTCCAGGCACGAGCAGCAGCAGTAATGCGACGAGATTGACGCCGAGCGAAACGACGGCGAAGCGCAGCGACATGATGATCGCCTGGGTCGCCGGGATTGCCCGGCCGCGCGGCCCGTCCGGATAGAGATCCGCCTCCACCACATCGGCGAGATCGTCCAGAAACAGCCCGGCGACGATCACCGAGATCGGACCGATGAAGAACGCCAGCAGGATAAAGAGCCCGACGCCGGTCGCATAGGCGAGCGCCAGTTGCAGCCACGGGTGCGACACAAGCGCATAGGAGAGCGCCAGCCGATCGAGACCGGCCCAGGCCAGCGCCAGCAGCACGAAAGTCATGCCAAGGCTTTTGAACAGAACGGTCCGGAACGGCGGCGAAAAAATTTCCCGCAAGGCCGCGAGCGCCGCATCGAACATGAAGGTCATCTGCATTCTCCCGCGCGGCCCTTGCCGCGTCCGGCGGACACTTGGCGTCGAGACGGCGCGTGCGCAAGACTGCAGCCGCCCCCATCGCCCGGCGGGCGGGCGCTCACGATGCGGGCGCGGCCTCGCGCTGCGCATAGCCAAGGCGGCAATTGAGTTCGTGCAGAAGCTGCTCGGCGGCGACCGGAATATTGGTGCCCGGCGGGAAAATCGCGGCCGCGCCGGAGTCATAAAGCTGCCGGAAATCATCCGGGGGGATCACGCCGCCAACGACCATCATGATGTCTTCCCGGTTCACGCGCTTCAGCGCATCGCGCAACTCCGGAGTCAGCGTGAGATGGCCTGCGGTCATTGTGCTGACGCCCACAATATGCACATCGGCCGCCGCGGCTTTCTGCGCCACTTCATCAGGCGTGGCGAAGAGATCGCCGATCACGACATCAAAACCCATATCCGCAAAAGCCGAGGCGATGACCTTCTGACCGCGATCGTGCCCGTCCTGACCGAGTTTCGCGACAAGGTTGCGCGGCTTGCGCCGCTCGTTTTCCTCGAAGGCCTGAGTCATGGCGCGAACGCGCGCAACCGCCGGATCATGCTCGCCCGCCTCCCGCGCATAAACCCCCGAAATCACATTCGCCTTCGGTTTGTGGCGCGTGAAGACCTTCTCAAGCGCGAAGGAGATTTCGCCGACGCTGGCCCTGACGCGCGCAGCCTTCACAGCGAGATCGAGCAGGTTAGCGCCGGAGGTTGCGCCTGCTGTCAGCGCATCAAGCGCGGCCTGGGTCTTCGCTTCGTCGCGTTCCGCGCGCAGCCGCGCGAGCTTGTCGAGCTGGGCTGCGCGCACGGCGGCGTTATCGACCTTGAGCACATTTGGTTTCGCGTCGTTTTGCGGCTGATATTTATTTACGCCGACGACGACCTGCGCGCCCGGATCAATGCGCGCCTGCGTCTTCGCGGCGGCTTCCTCGATCCGCTGTTTGGGCACGCCGGCGGCGATCGCTTTGGCCATGCCGCCGAGCTTCTCGATTTCCTCGATATGCGCCCAGGCGCGTTTGGCGAGTTCGGCTGTGAGCCTTTCCACATAGAAGGAGCCGCCCCATGGATCGATCACACGGGTCGTCCCGCTCTCCTGCTGCAACACGATCTGCGTGTTGCGCGCGATGCGGGCGGAAAAATCCGTCGGCAGGGCCAGCGCCTCGTCAAGCGCATTGGTGTGAAGCGATTGCGTATGGCCCTGCGTCGCCGCCATCGCCTCAATGCAGGTGCGGATCGAATTGACATAAACATCCTGCGCGGTGAGCGACCAGCCGGACGTCTGGCAATGGGTGCGCAGGGTCATGCTCTTCTCGGACTTCGCGCCGAGATCCTTCATGAGCCGCGCCCAGAGCAGGCGGGCCGCGCGCAATTTGGCCACTTCCATGAAGAAATTCATACCGATAGCGAAGAA
>CAZJAY010000269.1:0-2843 GCA_964543915.1 uncultured Methylocystis sp.
GCCGGAAACCCCGACGAAACCGAGTTGTTCACAGGGCGACGTTGCGCGGGTCTTGCGATTTGATCGCGGCTCCGCCAGAGTTCCCGGCCCCGGATGGCCGCGCGGCGCGCCCAGCAAATGCGGAATTTTTCAGGCGATGAAGGTCACGATCGAGAGAGCGGCGCTGTTGCGGGCGCTGGGACACGTTCACCGCGTCGTTGAACGCCGCACCACGATCCCGATCCTCGCCAACGTCCTCATCGACGCGCGCGACGGCGTCCTTACCCTGAAAGCGACGGATCTCGACCTTGAAATCAGCGAACGCGCGGCGGCGGATGTCGCACAGCCGGGCGCGACGACTCTTCCGGCGCATACGCTTTACGACATTGTCCGCAAACTGCCCGAGGGCGCGCAGGTGTCGCTCGACGGTTCGGGCGAAACGGGCCAGTTGACGCTGCGCTCGGGCCGGGCGCGCTTCAACCTCCAGACCCTCCCCGAAAGCGATTTCCCCGACGTGACATCAGGGGACTTCAGTCATCGGTTCGCGCTGACGCCGGCAGAACTGAAACGCCTCATCGGAAAGACCCAATTCGCGATTTCGAGCGAGGAAACGCGTTATTATCTAAACGGCATTTTTATCCACGCCCTTGAAGTCGACGACCGGCCGATGCTGCGCGCGGTGGCGACCGACGGTCACCGGCTCGCGCGGCTCGAAATGCCCGCCCCGGACGGCTGCGCGGGCATGCCCGGCGTGATCCTGCCCCGCAAGGCGGTTACGGAGGCGCAACGGCTGATCGAGGACGCCCAGGGCGACGTCACGATCGAGGTTTCGACGAACAAAATGCGTTTTTCGTTTGGCGACGCGCTTCTGACCACCAAGCTGATCGACGGCACCTTTCCCGATTACGCTCGCGTAATCCCTTCCGAGAACGACAAGCGGCTGACGGTCGACCGCGACATTTTCGAAAAGGCCGTCGATCGCGTCTCCACGATTTCCTCGGAACGTGGCCGCGCGGTCAAGCTGGCGCTCGCGCCCGGCAAGGCCATCCTCTCCGTGACCAATCCCGATCAGGGCTCCGCGATCGAGGAGATCGAAGCGGATTATGATGGCGCGCCGCTCGATATCGGATTTAACGCCCGCTATCTCCTCGACATCTCGCAGCAGCTCGACAGCGATACGGCGCTTTTCAGACTCGCCGATCCCGGCGCGCCGACACTCATCCAGGATCGCGACGGAGCCAGCGCGCTCTATGTCCTGATGCCAATGCGCGTCTGATCGATATGCCTGAGCTCCAGTTCTCTCTCCGGTTCTGGATGGAGGGCTGTTATCTTCTCGGGGCTGCCGTCGGCGCGGCGACTCGCGGGCGCCAGCCGCGCGCCGGCGTCGCGGGCTGGTTTTTATGGATGGGCGCCGCCGCACTCGCCGGCGCAACGGCTTTGCTGCTCGGGGCGGTGAAAGGTCCGGCTGCGCTGTCTCTTGCGGCAGCGCTTGCCTTCTACATCGCCTATCTGCCGGGCGCGGCGGTTGGCGCGATCATCGCTGGCGGCGGTCTGCGCGGTCATGAAGGCTGGGCCCTTGGTCTCGCGCCTCTCGCCCTGATCTGGTGGGCGGCGATCGCCGCAGGGCCTGCGCAACTTGCGCCACCCACGCCACAGACCGACACCGGCGTCGCCGTATCGCCGGACGCCGCTCCCGGGACTACGCCGGAACATTTATCCACGGCCGATGCCGGGAACGCCGCCGCGAAGGGTCCGGCGGACCTCGCCGAAACGCCGGCGCGGCTTTGCCAGCAGCGACTGGCGGCCGTCGCCGCCATGGGCGACATGACCTTCGCGCGGGGCAAATCGACCATCAACGGCAGAATGGCGGTCGCGCTGGACGCGGCCGCTCTCGCCATCCGGGATTGCGCTGTCGACGCCATTGAGGTCATCGCGGGCGGCGACGACGTCGGGACCGATCCCGCCGACCGCCTGCTGGCGCAAAAGCGGGCGACAGCGGTCGTCCTCTCTCTGCGCCGCGAAGGGGTGGGCGGCCGCACGGTGGGGCCGGTCGACCCCGGGGGCAATGCGCCGCGCGGCGGCGGATCGAGTTCTTTCATCGTCCGGTAGCGCGCGCCCAAATCTGGTCCAGATTTTCCGGTCTTGATTGTCCTCTTCCCACGGAAGGGACCTGTCAATCCGCATGAATCCGTCGAGGGCGGGCAATGTTGCGTGCAGCACAAGGCGGCGGTCATTCCGCGTTTTCGCCTTGGCGCTTTGCGTCGATCTCGTCTGCGCCGTCGGGAAACCGGCGCTGGCTGGCCCCGACCCCGCCGCACCGACCGATCTCGCTGACAAACAGCGTCAGCTGCGGGAGGTTGAAGGGGGAGAAGGCGAAGCCGCCGCGCGTCGACGCAAACTCGAAGGCGAGGTCGCGGATCTTTCGGCGACGCGCGAACAACTGAATCGCGAGCTCCTCGAGGCTTCCGCCAGGTTGCGGGCGGCCGAAACCGGCGCTGCGGAGGCCGAGCAAAATCTCGCGTCACTGGCGGCGCGGGAAGCCGCGATCGCCGAAAAACTGGCGCGCCGACGGGATACGCTCGGCGAAATTCTCGCTATTTTGCAGCGAATGGGTCGACGCCCCCCGCCGGCCTTGCTGACCCGTCCCGGCGACGTGCTCGAAACATTGCGGGGATCGGTCGCGCTTGAGGCCGCTCTCGCGCCCATGCGCGCCGAGGCGAAAGCGCTTCAGGCCGATATCGCAGAACTTGCGCGGCTGCGCCGGGAGACAGAGGCGGACAAGACCCGACTTGCCGAAGAACGGGCGATTGTGACCACCCGCCGGGCAAGGCTCGGCCCGCTGATCGAGGCGCGCCAGGCCGCGC
>CAZJAY010000270.1:0-2836 GCA_964543915.1 uncultured Methylocystis sp.
TCTCGACAACCCCGAACTGGAAACCGTGCCGCGCGATCATGTGATCACGAAAACCTTGAACTTGCTTGACAGTTTTGTGGGTCGTTACGCCAATGGCGAGACATGGGTCGAGGCGTTGCCGCCCGAGCCCGAGGGAGCCGGCGCCGCGCGTCCCGTCCGCGCGACCGACAGCGTTTCGGCGATTGTGGTTACGTCCAATGATCTTGCCGCGGCATGGGCGCAGAACAGTCATGGCCAGCCGCTCTATCCCCTGATGCCGGGCGGCGCACGACAACGGGAAATGGCGCTGCGCGGCGGCGTCAATCTCGTCATGTATACCCTCACCGGAAACTATAAATCCGATCAGGTGCATGTGCGCGATCTGCTGGAAAGGCTCGGCCAGTGAGCGAATTGAATGTCGCCTTCTCGCCATTGTTGCCGTGGTGGACGATCGTCGCGCTGGGGGTCGTCGCTGTGTCTGTTTTGCTGATCGACGCGACGCGTGGATCGGGCGGCGCATGGCTTCGCGGCCTCGCTGCGGCATTGACGCTTGCAGCGCTGACCGATCCGTCGTTGCTGCGCGATAAGCGCGAGCCGCAGAAAACGATCGTCGCCGTCGTTGTCGACGAAAGCGAAAGTCAGAATTTTGGCGCCCGCAGGACGCAGACCGAAGAAGCAACGAAAGGACTGGAGGCCGCCCTCGCGAAATTCGGCGATGTTGAAGCGCGTATCATACACGCATCCAGAGAAGCGGGCGGCGATAATGGCACAAGGCTCTTCAGTGCGCTCGCCGGCGCCTTGAAGGACACGCCGCCGGAACGTGTTGGCGGCGCGATCCTCGTAACGGACGGCGTCGTCCACGATATTCCTGCGCAGGAGTCGGCTATTGGATTTGCCGCGCCGGTTCATGCGCTGATTACGGGTCGTGTAAATGAGCGCGATCGCCGTATTGAACTGGTCGAGGCGCCGCGCTTTGGCATCGTCGGCAAGGATCAGATCGTGCGCGCGCGTGTGATCGACAGCGGCGGGGACAATGCACGTACGCCGATTTCCGTTCGACGCGATGGCGACGCGCTTCCGACCTACAGTCCCGTCCCGGGCGATATTGTGAATATTCCGGTACGGATTACGCATGGCGGGCAGAATATTGTCGAGCTCGAAATACCGCCCGCGCCTGGCGAACTCACACAGGTCGACAACAAGGCCGTGGTTCCGATTGAGGGCGTGCGCGACCGGCTCAAGGTTCTGCTTGTTTCGGGAGAACCCAATCCGGGCGAACGTACATGGCGCAATCTGTTGCGCGCCGATGCGAATGTCGAACTTGTGCATTTCACGATCCTGAGGCCGCCGGACAAGCTCGATCTGACGCCCGCCTCGGAATTGTCTCTGATCGCTTTTCCCACAGCGGATCTTTTCGGGCGCAAAATCAGCGAATTCGATCTGATTATATTCGACCGTTATTCAAACCAGACGTTGCTGCCCTCGATCTACTTCGAGAACATCCAGCGGTTCGTGGAGCGCGGCGGCGCCTTTCTTGCGGCGGTCGGGCCGGATTACGCAACCTTGCGCGGGCTCTATTACTCGCCGCTCGAAAGCATCCTGCCCGCAAAGCCTGATGGCGCGCTTCATGAGCAGGCGTTCCGGGCGCGCGTCAGCGCGGCGGGCGCGCGGCATCCCGTGACGCGCGGGCTTGCCGGCGCGACTGCGACGCCGCCAAACTGGGGCGAATGGTTTCGTCAGGTCGATGCTGATCTTGTCAAAGGCGAGGCGATCATGTCGGGCGCGGACGATCGTCCGTTGCTTGTTCTCTCACGTGAGGGCAAGGGGCGGGTGGCCTTGCTGCTTTCCGATCAGATCTGGCTCTGGGCGCGCGGTTACGACGGCGGCGGTCCGCACGCCGACCTCACGAGACGTCTCGCGCATTGGTTGATGAAAGAGCCGGATCTTGAGGAAGAAGCGCTGCGCGCGTCGGCGCGCGGCCATGATGTCGCCATCGAGCGGCAGACGCTGAAGGACGCCGTGTCCCCGGTCAAGGCGATCGCGCCATCGGGCGAGACGCAAGAGATTCCCGTCACACAGGGAGAGCCGGGACTCTGGCGGTCGCATTTCGAGGCGCGTGAATCCGGACTCTGGCGGTTCGAAAGCGATGGTTTGACGACGCTGGTCAATGTCGGTCCGCCCAATCCGCGAGAATTCCGGGAAGTCGCGTCGACCGTCGAAAAGCTCAGGCCGCTCGCCGATGCGACGGGCGGGAGCGTGCGGAGACTGAGCAGCGATACGGACGCCGTTACGATGCCGCGCGTTGTCGAATTGCGTGATGCAAACCGTTATGCGGGCGCCGACTGGATCGGCGTCAGACAGACCGGCGCCTCAGCGCTTGTTGGCGTCGATACGACGCCGCTGGGCATCGGCCTTTGGGCGATGCTGATTTTGTTTGGCGCGGTCACTGCCGCCTGGGCGTGGGAAGGGCGACGAAGATCGCCTTGATCATGCAACGGGTGGATCTTGTCGCATCGCCTCAGAACGTCAGATTGGCGAAGAAGCGCAGATTGGCGCCGGGCAGCAGGATTTGATCCTTGCGGAAAGACACGCTGTTGCGGATCTGCTCATTCAGAAGATTGTTGCCTGATACGCCCATCATAAGTTCACGACGTCCGAGCGCATCAAGCGTCGTCCTGTAGCTGATTTCAGCCTTCAGCAGATTGTAGCCGGCGGTTGGCGTCTCGTAGGGCGCGACATTATTCTGGGCGAAGGCGTGCAGAAGATTGACGCGCGCAACCCAGTTGGAGTCCCGGTAGAAAAAGCCGCCGCCAAGCCGCACCGGCGGAATGCGCGGGACATTGCCGCCGCCGAAGAA
>CAZJAY010000271.1:0-2836 GCA_964543915.1 uncultured Methylocystis sp.
GACGAAGCGACATGTGATCTGCGATCGGCTGCAAATGAAAGCAGGCGCGGCCGGCGCGCGGGGGTTCCCCTTCGCGCCAATCGCTTTGCTGAGCGGTTTCTTGGGCGCCGCGACGATCGTAAATGCTGACGATGGACCGGGTCAGATGATCGTCGACAGGACGTCTGCCGACGATGCAGACCGGTTCAGATCCTGGGTCGCGGAAGCCTCAAAGCGCTTCCTCATTCCGGCCGACTGGATATGGGCCGTCATGCACATAGAGAGCGCGGGCGATGTCCGCGCGCGCTCGAACAAAGGCGCCATGGGACTGATGCAGATCATGCCGGCGACATGGGACATGCTGCGCCATAGCCACGGACTCGGCGATGATCCCTACGATCCGCGCGACAATATTCTGGCTGGCGCGGCCTATCTCCGCGACTTGCACGATCGTTACGGCGCGCGCGGGTTTCTCGCCGCCTATAACGCCGGTCCCGGTCGTTATGAGGATTATCTCGCCGGCCGGCGATCGCTGCCAGCCGAGACGGTGGATTACGTCTCCAAAGTCGGCAGGCGGATCGATTTCGGGAATGCGCCCGATGCGGCGCCGCCCGCCTATGCGCGCATCGCTGCGCACAAATCGGCCCTGTTTCCGCGAACGATGTTCGCGCCGTCCGCCGACCAATCAGTGAAAGAAGAGCGCGCCGCCGCACGATCTCCTGCCGATCAATCGGCGAACAAGGATCGCGCGCCGACGGTGTCATTTTCCGGTCGCGTCGCCGTCGATCTATCGGCCCTCGCGCCGTCGTCGGCAGGACTTTTTGCGAGGGTCACAAGCCGATGAGCGCGCGCAAGATATCAGGCAAATCGAAAGCCCTGCGGTCTTCAGGCGACCAACAAATGCACGGAAGATTGACGACAGAACCTGCAGGATTTGAAGACGGCAAGATAAAAGGGTTGGCGCCTGCGCCGCACAAGTCCCTGTCGTGACGCGCCTTTGCTGGCGCCCGCCGGTCGAGAGCTGGCGCCCGTTTTTCCCATCCCATTGTGCGGCAACAATAATCCCGACGCCACCCGTCCCTGTTCCACGCCGGAGCGCGATCCATGCGTGATGACGATCATGACTTCGCCCTGCGTCCGGGAAAGATCCGAAGCCGGGGCGCCCGGCCAAAATCTTTCTTCAATGAGGTCCTGCGCGCGGTCAGCAAACAGACCGGCGGCAGGCCGACGATCGGCGTGACAGGGAAGAGCATCGCTTCGAGCCGCTCGACCTTCGGCAGAGGACGGGGCGCCTATGGCCGCTCTCTCTTTTCCGCCTCATCCCGGCGCGTCGCGATCAAGGCGCGCATCGCCCGCCATCAGGGTCGCAGCTTTCGCCCGGCGGCCATGGCGAAACATCTGGCCTATCTCCAGCGCGAAGGCGTCACAAAAGACAGCGCCCGCGCCCTTATGTTCGACGCCGGCGGCGACACGGCGGATGAGAACGCCTTCATTGAGCGCTGCGCCGATGACCGCCATCACTTCCGATTCATCGTCTCGCCCGAGGACGCGGCAGGGATGATGGATCTGCGCGCCTTCACCCGTGATCTCGCCCGGCAGATGGAGACGGACCTCGGGACGAAACTGGACTGGGTCGCCATCGATCACTGGAACACCGACAATCCCCACATTCATCTCCTGGTACGGGGCGTCGATGACACAGGCGCTGATCTCGTCATCGCCCGCGACTACATCGCCCGGGGGATGCGCTCCCGCGCCGCGGATCTCGTGACGCGCGAGCTGGGGCCGAAGCCCGAACATGAGATCCGGGCCATGCTCGAACGGGAGGCCACAGCCGATCGCTGGACGCGCCTCGACCGGGAGATCGCAGCCAGCGTCGACGCGGGCGGGCTTCTCGATCTGAGACCCGGGCAGCCGGGACCGGAAGATCCTTTCCTGCGCCGGCACATGATCCGCCGGTTGCAATATCTCGAAACCATGGGTCTCGCCGCGACCGACGGGGCCGGACAATGGGTGGTGGGCCCCGAGGCCGAGGGGCGATTGCGCGAACTCGGCCTGCGTGGCGACATCGTCAAAACCATGCATCGCGCCCTGACAGAGCGGGGCCTCGATCGCGCCGTCGAGGATTACGTCATCGACGCGCCGCGCGACATGCCGCCGATCGTCGGACGCCTCGTCGCCACCGGCCTTCACGACGAACTCTCCGGGGAAGCCTTTGCGATCGTCGACGGGGTGGACGGGCGGGCGCATCATCTTCGCTTCAGGGATGTCGAGGCCTTCGATTACGCCCCGCCCCCGGGCGGGATCGTCGAGCTGCGCCGCTTTGGCGACAGCGGTGATCCCAAACCGACGCTCATCCTCGCGAACCGGTCCGATCTCGACCTTGCCCGTCAGGTGACGGCTCCGGGCGCGACCTGGCTCGATCGCAGGCTCGTCGAGCGCACGCCCCTGAGCCTCGCCGCAAGCGGCTTTGGCCTCGAGGTTCAGCGCGCCTTGCGGCGACGCGCCGAACATCTGATCGGCGAAGGCCTCGCGCAGCGCGACGCAGACCGGGTCCGCTTGCGTAAAAATCTGCTCGACACACTCCGCAATCGTGAGCTCGAAGCGATCGGAAACGAACTCGCGCAGACCCGCGGCATGACGTTTCATCCCGCGAGGCCGGGCGGCGGCGTTTCGGGAACCTTCCGTGAAACGATCCGCCTCAGCTCCGGCCGCTTCGCCATGATCGGCGACGGGCTCGGATTTCAGCTCGTCCCCTGGTCGGCCTCACTCGAAAGGTTCCGGGACCGGCAGGTCTCGGGCATTGTTAGAGACGATGGCGGCGTCGACTGGCGGCTCGAAAGAACGAGGGGGATCA
>CAZJAY010000272.1:0-2830 GCA_964543915.1 uncultured Methylocystis sp.
CCGATATTCTCGCGCGGACGCTTGAACGCTGCGGCGTCAAGGTCGAGATCCTCGGCTTCACGACCCGGGCGTGGAAAGGCGGTCAGTCGCGCGAGTTGTGGATCAACGAGGGCAAGAAACCCGATCCCGGCCGCCTCAATGATATCCGCCACATCATCTATAAGGCCGCCGATGCGCCATGGCGGCGCGCGCGCCGCAACCTCGGCCTGATGATGCGCGAAGGCCTGTTGAAGGAAAACATCGACGGCGAAGCGCTCGACTGGGCGCATCGGCGACTTCTGGCCCGGCCGGAGCAACGGCGCATCCTGATGATGATTTCGGACGGCGCCCCGGTCGACGATTCGACGCTCTCGGCGAATCCCGGCAATTATCTGGAACGCCATCTGCGGCAGATTATTCACGACATCGAGACGAAATCGCCGGTCGAACTGATCGCCATCGGCATCGGCCATGACGTGACCCGCTACTACCGGCGCGCGGTCACGATCGTCGACGCCGAGGAGCTGGGCGGCGCGATGACCGAGAAACTCGCCGAACTGTTCAGTGAGAACACGCCGGCGCCAACGACGGGCGCACGCGTCGGCCTTCGGTGACGACGAAAAAATTCGTCGGATCCGTCGGAAGCCTGCAACGAATCTCCCCGAGCCGCGTTATTCGCAGGCGCATGAGATCGTGCGCCAATGAAAAATGTTAGGGCGCGAGCGTCGGGGAGTTCGTGACATGGCGTATGTGGGCAGGAAAAGTGGCGCATCAGATGATGCGCCGGGGTTTGAGCAGATCGCGTGCGTAACGGCGATTTGCGTTCTGGCGTCTTTGCCTTTGGCGTTTTGTGTAGCGCTGACAGTCTGGGGCGCCTGATATCGGCATCGGGAGCGCGGCGGCTCCCGCCCGATTTGTTCAGGACGCGTCGCCCACCGGCCATTCGGCGCGATATTCGCCGCCCTTATTGTCATGGGCAACGACCGATATCGTTTTTGCGCCGTTCGGTCGGTACGAAAACCGGAAGTTCGGGTCCTCCGACAGGGAAATCCCCCCCTCCATAGAAAGGATCAACGCATCTCCCTGCCGCACTTCGACCTTGTCGATGAAATGCGCCGGTATGTAGAGGCGCGTGAGCTGATCCATCTGCATGCCGGAATTGTTCGGATGTCGGATCATGATCTGCGCTTCCCGCCGGGTGGGATCGGCGCTCGGGAAGGCCCGATATTTCATCTTGCCCAGATTGGCGTTGGCTTCATCCTGATCCTTCACGGCCGGCGCCGAACAACCGCCGGCGGCCTTGACGAATTTCATCGCGCCGCGCAATCCGCCGTCCCGCATTTCGGTCACGGCATGGACATTGGTGTAGGCGTTCACGCGCACGCGCGTCGCGACGAACGCGACCCCCGAGTCAGGACCAAATGTAAAGACTGCCGCAACCGGCATGGGATTCTGGTCGATCACAAGCGTCGCCGCCCTGACCCTGTCCGGGTCGGCGAAGCGCAGGGTCATCGGCACGATAGCCGCGTCTTCGGCGCGGGCGGGCGCTTCCAGCGTCACCGAACCTTCGGATTCCGATATGGCGCGATCCTGGAATATCTCGGCCCTGAGACCCGGCCACGGGTCGGCTGGCTCCCCGCGAACGGACGCCGCAAAGCACGCAAATCCGATGGCTGCGAAAACAATGCGAATGACGAACATGCCTGCCTCCCTTGCCTGTTCCTTTGCCAGCCTCCCGCCGGATAGACGCCCGACAATATACAGGAAAGGCGCGCCATCCGGCGAGCGCCGATCAGAAGTGGCGCAGCGCGCCAGATTCGCCGGCTAGGGCGTCTCCCATTCCAGCTCCGCAAATCCGGCGGTGGCGTTGCGGGGATGATAGTCGTCAAAGAGCCGCCATTTCGGGCGCTCCGCCGCGCCAACCGTCTTTGACGCCGCATCCAGCGTTTCGCCCTTGCGGATCGCCGCCCGCAGATCGGCGGTGAGACGATCGAGATAGGCGCGCTGGTTGTCGAGCGCTTCGGGCCAGGGCGCGACTGCGGGTCCATGCCCCGGAACGACCCGCGCCGCCGGGATAGCCCGCAGGCGATCGATCACATCAAGACAGCCGAGCAGACTCCCGTCCACGACGGGCACGTGACCGATAAAGAGCAGATCGCCCGCGAAAAGCGTGCCCCCTTTTTCGTCGAGGACCGTAAGATCGCAGTCGCTGTGCGCCGTACGCCATGCCGTCAACCGCACCCGTCGTCCGCCGAGATCGAGCGTCAGGACGTCATCGACCGTCAGTTCGGGCGGAATAATTTTCACGCCCCCGAGCGCCGTCCCCATCGCGGGCCGAAATGATTCGAGGTAATGGGGCCCCCGCGCCGCAAGCGCCCGGGGGAGGTTCCGATGGCCGACGAAAACGACGCCGGACCCCGCGAAAGCCGCCGCTCCAAAAACATGATCCGGGTGCGCAAGGGAGAAAATGACATATTAGATCGGCGTGGCCGTCCGGGCGGCGAGCGCTTCGCGGAAAGCGGCCCCTTCGAGCGCGCTGCCGCCGGGATCGATGATCGCGACGGCTGATTCGCCGACGACGGCGCCCAGATTGGCGATCCCGCCCAGATTTTCCTCGGTCATCATGGCGGTAACGCCCTGATGGACATAGACGCCCGGCGTGATCTCTGTCAGCTCGAAGGGACCGGCGATGGCCCCGCAGCCTGTTGCGACGCAGATAAATACGGCGACCGCGAGCCGCTGCCTCCACATTTCGGGACGATTGATTTTCCACATTTCTGGGCTTCCGGGACGCGGTGGGCCGGTGGTTGGCGACCATTCATTTTTTAGATTGCGATTCGACCGGGGTCGA
>CAZJAY010000273.1:0-2811 GCA_964543915.1 uncultured Methylocystis sp.
TAGCCGGACAGAACCCGGGATACGCCCTTCACATGCTGAAACACGCCCTGCACGGCCCAGAAGCTGCCGCCCGCCAGCACAAGTCGTTTCTCGCCGCTCCTGTCGGGCGCGGGATCGTAGAGCGGCGCGGGAAGGGCTACAGAGCGTTCGGCTGCGACGGCGGACGACGTCATCACGGCGAGAGCGAGGGCGCAGATAATGAACCGACGCATCATTTGCCGTCTCCCCCACCGCGCGGGACGAAACGCAGCGCCGCGGAATTCATGCAGTAACGCAGGCCGGTCGGTTTTGGCCCGTCCGTGAAAACAGGACCGACATGCGCGTCGCAGCGCGCGCAGGAGACCGCTGTGCGACGCATCATGAAAGAATTATCGACGCTTTCAACGATGTTTCTTTTCGAAATCGGCGCGAAAAAACTCGGCCAGCCGGTTCCCGACTCGAACTTCGTCCGCGAGTCGAAAAGCGCCGTATCGCAACAGATGCAATGATACAGGCCATCGGCGTGATTATCCCAAAGCGCGCCCGAAAAGGCCGCCTCGGTTCCCTCGAGCCGGGTCACTTCATAGGCGATGCGAGAAAGCCGGGTCCGCCATTCGGCGTCCGTCCGGACAATTTTATCCTGAGTCTCAACGCCGCGGCTCACGCCCCCAAGATCGAAGGTTTCGATCGTAACCTGTCCCGTCGCCGCATCGGCGGCGCGCGGCGCCATGAACGCAGCGCAGAAAGAAATAAGAACGCTGCGCCGATCCGGCGCGATATCTGGCGCGGACATCATTCCGCCCCCCTGGCTGTGAAGGAAAATAAACACCGGTAACAGGTAGGTATTTTCCGCGCCGGATCAATCTCTGACCGTTGCGCTCACGTCCCCCTCGCCCCGCGATCTGCGCCAGGCGCGTCCGCAAGCTCGGCGGGAATAACGCGTGATCGCGCCCCCCCTCCCGTCGCGGAAGAAGGCGGCCCCGCGCAGCGGGATTGGATGAAAGGGAATGCGGCGATTACGCCTTTTTCGGACGGATACGGATAATCACGTCGCAGCCGACAATCTCCATACCCTCCGGGGGAGCAGGAAGACGGGCGAACTCAACCGAGCCGTCCGCCACGTCAAACATCCGGCCGGTCGCCTCGTCCATGAAATGGTGGTGCGGCGACGTACGGGTGTGGAAATAGGTGCGCGGGCCCTGAACCGCAATTTCGCGGAGCAAGCCGGCCCCGGCGAATTGGTTCAGCGTGTTATACACTGTCGAGAGCGACATGGAGAGGCCCGCCTCGCGCGCCTCCGCGTGCAGCGCTTCAGCGCTCACATGGCGGTCCCCCTTGCCGAACAGCAGCCGACTGAGCGCGAGGCGCTGAACCGTTGGCCGCAGACCGGCCTCGCGCAACTTCGTTTTAAGCTCGACCGGCTTTTGGGTCGCTGGCTCGCGCGAACGACGATCCATCGAAATGTTCGAAGTGACAGGCAGATGGCGCATAATCCCCTTCCACAGGCTCCGTCGCGCCCATAAATCATATAGATGTCACGTTCAATAGACGGAAGCGCTCCTTCGCTGTCAAACGAAATGGCGGAAGGTGTAAACTTTCCAAAGAAGCTGAAGAAAGGCCGTCATGCTCCCCCTCTCCCCTTCGCGCCGTGATTTCTGCCGCAACCTCGTGCGCGGCGCCCTCGCTTTTTTGCCGTCGACCATCACCCCGCGCACCGCCGCAGCGGCGGACTTCGCCGCCTTCATCGCGTCGCTCTGGCCCCAGGCCGAGGCCGCCGGCGTCTCGCGGGCGACCTTCGAGGCGGCAACGGCAAGCCTTACCCCGGAGTCGGGCGTGCTTGCGAAACCAAAGGCACAGGCTGAATTCACGATCACCATTCCCGCCTATCTCGCGAGCGCCGTAACGGCGGCGCGCGTCGCCCGGGGGCAGCACGTCGCTGAACAATTTGCAGGTCCGCTGGATCGCGCCGCGCGACGCCATGGCGTGCCTGGCGAAATCATCGTCGCGATCCTCGGCGTCGAGAGCAATTTCGGCACAGCGACCGGCGCGACGGACACGCTGAAAGTTCTGGCGACGCTCGCGTGGAAGGGTCATCGCGCCGAGACCTTCATCGCGGAATTCGTCGACGCCCTGATTATGCTGGAAAAGGGATATGCCGCGCGGACGCAGCTACGCGGCTCATGGGCCGGGGCGATGGGTCAGCCGCAATTCATGCCCTCCGCCTATCTGAAATTCGCGGAAAGCGATGCTGGCGGCGGCGCCGCCGATATCTGGGGGTCGACGCCGGACGCCATCGCCTCGATCGCCAACTTCCTCGAAAAATCTGGCTGGGTCGCCGGTCTGCCCGCTATCGTCGAGGTCGTTTTGCCTGAAAATTTCGACTTCGCGGCTTTCGATCTTGATTTCGCCGCATGGCGAGCGCTGGGGGTGGCGCGCGCCGATGGCGCGACACTGCCGGCAAGCGGCGCCGCCAGCCTCTATTTACCGGCCGGCGCGAGCGGACCAGCCTTTCTGATCAGCGACAATTTCGAAGTTATCCGGCAGTACAACACATCCGACGCCTATGCGATGTCGGTCGCCGTTCTCGCCGCCCGCATCGCCGGGCAAGATATCCCGCGTGCGCCCTGGCCGCGCATCGCGCCGCTTTCGACGACTGAGATCAGGGATATGCAGCGTCTCCTGACAGAACGCGGCTTCTATAACGGGACGCTCGACGGGAAACTGGGTCGCTCGAGCCGCAACGCCATCCACGCCTTCCAGCGTGCGGAACGGATCCAGCCCGCCGACGGCTTCGCGACAAAGGCGGTGCTGGCGCGGCTGAAAGGACGCTAG
>CAZJAY010000274.1:0-2810 GCA_964543915.1 uncultured Methylocystis sp.
GGCGTGCTGCGCAGCGTCGGCCGCTTGCTCGAAATGCCGCTCGGACCGGTGGACCGGCTCGCGCGTCTCGTGCCGCAAAATCCGGCAAAGCCCGTGACCCTCGCCGAAGCGCTGGCGAGTGAGCAAAAACTACGCGAGGCGGCAGCGCAGGAGGAGCGCGTCGCGCGCCTGTTCAGAATCGCCGGGGCGCTGGAGGGGCTTTACTCAAACGCTTCCACGCATGCCGCCGGCGTCGTGATCGGCGATCGTCCCCTGCATGAGGTGACGCCGCTCTACCGCGATCCGAAATCAGATATGCCGGCGACCCAGTTCAACATGAAATGGGTTGAGCCGGCGGGGCTGATCAAATTCGATTTTCTGGGTCTGAAGACGCTGACCGTCCTCGCCATGGCCGGCGATCTCGCCCGCCGCCGCGATCCGGATTTCGATCTCGCCCGCATTCCGCTCGATGATCCCGAAACCTACGCCATGCTCGGACGCGGCGAGACCATCGGCGTGTTCCAGCTCGAAAGCGCGGGCATGCGCAAGGCGCTGGTCGAGATGCACGCCGACCGGTTCGAGGACATCATCGCGCTTGTCGCCCTTTACCGGCCGGGGCCGATGGCGAACATCCCGACCTACTGCGCCGTAAAGCTCGGCGACGAGGAGCCGGATTACATCCATCCCGCGATCGAGCCGATCCTGAAGGAGACCTTCGGCGTCATCATCTATCAGGAACAGGTGATGCAGATCGCTCAGGTGTTGTCCGGCTATTCGCTGGGCGAAGCGGATAATCTGCGCCGCGCGATGGGCAAAAAGATCAAGGCGGAAATGGACGCCCAGCGCGACCGTTTCGTCACCGGCGCCGTGGAGCGCGGACTCGCGACCCAGAAGGCGAATGAGATCTTCGACCTGCTCGCGAAATTCGCCGATTACGGCTTCAACAAGAGTCATGCGGCAGCCTATGCGCTGATCGCCTATCAGACGGCATGGTTCAAGGCGCATTATCCGGCGGAGTTTCTCGCCGCCTCAATGACCTTCGACAAAAACCAGACCGACAAGCTCGCCGAATTCCGCGACGAAGCGCGCCGCCTCGGCATCGTTGTCGAGACGCCCTCGATCCGACGTTCGGGCGTCGATTTCGACGTTGCGCCGGACGCCAACGGCAAGCTCGTCATTCGCTATGCGCTCTCGGCCGTGAAAGGGGTCGGCGAAGGGCAGGCGGAGTCGATCGTGCGGACGCGCGGCGAGACGCCTTTCCGCAACCTTTCGGATTTCGCGCGCCGGCTCAATCCGCGCGAAGTCAACAAAAAGGTGCTGGAAAATCTTGCCGCCTGCGGCGCCTTTGACGAACTGGAGCCCAATCGCGCCGCAGCCTTCGCGGCGATCGAGTCGATCCTTGCGGCGGCCAATCGCCATACGGATGATCGAAACGCTGGACAGAATGCGCTGTTCGGCGGCGGTGGCGCGGCGGAGGATGATCTCATCGCGCCGAAGACGCCGCCTTGGTCGAGTGCGGAAACGTTGCGACGCGAATATGAAGCGGCCGGTTTCTTTCTTTCGGGTCATCCGCTCGACGCCTACGGCGCATTGCTGCCGAAGCTGCGGGTGTCGCGCTGGTCCCGCTTCGTCGCCGATGTGAAAAAGGGCGCCACGGCCGGACGCCTCGCCGCCGTTGTGCTCGACCGGGCCGAGAAGCGCACGAAATCGGGCTCGAAAATGGGCATCGTCCAGCTTTCCGATGCGAGCGGCCAGTATGAAGCCATTCTGTTCCAGGAGGCGCTGGACCAGTATCGCGACACGCTTGAGAAAGGCGTGGCCGTGCTTGTCACGCTTTCGGCGTCGATCGATGGCGAGGATGTGCGCGCCCGGATCGTCGCCGTGGAGCCGCTCGAACAGGCGGCGGCGCGCGCCCGCAAGGGGTTGCGCATCGTTCTGCGCGACGTCGATCCGCTCCAGAACATCAAGGGACGACTGCCGGGTAAAGGCGAGGGGGAAGTGTCGCTGCTACTGAAGCGGGCCGCCGCCGAAGAAGAAATCGAAATCCGCCTTCCGGGCGGCTACGCCGTGACCAGCGAGACCGCCAGCGCGCTGCGGGCCATTCCCGGCGTCGTCGAGGTGGAGTATTTGTAGGCCGCGACGCACACAATAACCCGTGCGCACGGGAACCGCCTTGCCGACGCTCGATCTTCTCAACGACGACCCGCGCCCGAAGGGCGCCGGGCTGCGTCATCCCGAAAAGGCGGGGCGGCCGGAAAGCCCGTCGGCGCCAAAACCGCCATGGCTGCGGGTGAAGGCGCCGGGCTCGGCCGCCTTCGCCGCAACCGACGGACTCCTGCGCGCAGCCGGGCTGACGACCGTCTGCCAGGAAGCGGCTTGCCCGAATATCGGCGAATGCTGGGAGAAAAAACACGCAACCTTCATGATCATGGGGAGCGTCTGCACGCGCGCCTGCGGCTTCTGTAATGTCGCGACCGGATTACCGGGGCCGCTCGATCCGGCGGAACCGGAAAAGGTCGCGCGCGCGGCGCAAGCGCTGGGCCTGTCCCATGTCGTGATTACGTCGGTCGATCGGGACGATCTTGATGACGGCGGGGCGGCGCATTTGGCGCAAACTATTCGCGCCATTCGCGCCGAGGCGCCGGGCGCCTCCATTGAGGTCCTGACGCCGGATTTTCTCAAAAAGCCCGGCGCGCTCGAACAGGTGATCGCCGCAAAGCCCGACGTCTTCAACCATAATCTTGAAACTGTGCCGTCGCTTTACGTCACAGTGCGGCCGGGCGCCCGCTTTTTCCATTCCCTGCGGCTTTTGGAACGCGCGAAAGAGCTTG
>CAZJAY010000275.1:0-2809 GCA_964543915.1 uncultured Methylocystis sp.
GGCGATGGCCTGCCGAAGCTCCAGCAGTCCGGCCGGATCGCTGTAGCTCGTCAGCCGCGGCGCGGCGCTTTTCAGACGCGCCTTGATATGTTGCGACCACGCCTTCAACGGGAAGGTGCGCGCGTCCGGTCGACCGACCCAGAAATCGGCCGCGAGCCGCCGTCGATCCGGCTTCGCCAACTGATGGGTCCGCAGCTTTTCGCCGGGACCGTCGCCCGTCATCGCCTCTGCGGCCGGCGCCCCCGGTAGTGGTCGCGTATCGCCCTTCGAAAGGAAGGCGGTGTCGGGCAGATCCGGCGAGACGAATGTCCCCACATATGGGCGCGTGCGGATATAGCCCTCGGCGATGAGACGTTCATACGCCAGCACCGCCGTATTGCGTGAAACGCCAAGCTGTGCGCTGAGTTCGCGCGTCGTTGGCAGGGGATCGTCGCCGCGCAATTGGCCGTTGAGAATCATCGCGCGGATCTGGTCGAAGATTTGGCTCTGCAGAGTCGCTTTCCCGTCGTCCCGCAGCAGGATCGAAAGCTGGGCGTGCCCGCTTCTGACTGCCTGGGCCGGTCGCGAAATGGTTGTCATGCTCATGTTCGCCGCTCCTCACCCTCAGATAAGATGGGCGACCCCGCAAACATAGAGCCACGCGGATGGTCTCGACTGGCGCCAAACATCCCCGCCGCAAGCCGTTTGGGGGCGGCCAGAGAGCCCCGACAATCCCATGTAAACCCGGGCTGGCGCCAACCGTCGTCGGTATTGTGGCGCTTTGCGTCCACCACCCCGGCATGCACGATAGAACGACCGAAAAAGACGATATGAGCGGGGATGTCATGGGTCTCGACAGGACAAAAATCGTTCCGACGGTCGTTTGGCTCGGCCTCTTCGCGCTGGGTTTCGCGACAAATCTTGTAATCCCCGAAAAGAGCCGCCCGGCGCTCCAGCGGACCGCCGAAACCTTCGGGAGCGGGTCGTCCGAAGGGTTGCGCACAGCGCCCGCCCGCCCGATGTCGTTGCGCAAGTAGCGCCGCATCTCATGGATACGGGGAAAGCTTGCCGGCCTGGCCGAGCCCCCTATTTCCTTCGAAAGAGCAGGATGCTTTTCAGGCCCGTCGGTTTTGGACAACCCCGTATTTCGCGGAATCTGCGGGCAAGCGCATCGAAGGAAGCAACATGCCCGAAGGTCTCGTCAAACTGATCATTTTCGGAGCCTTTGGCTTCTTTGTCTGCGCGGCCTTCACTGGCTGGGTTTATGGCTGATACGGCCAAAGAGCCGCGCCCTGTGAGCCATCCGCCACAAAAACAGAGTGTCAACGCGCTCAGCGTCGCCCACGAAGTCCCAGCCCAGGCGCCCGGTCCGCTGTCGGGCAAGAGTTTTGCGGTCAAGGAAAACATCGACGTTTTGGGCCTTGTGTCCGGGAACGGTCATCCGCTCTGGGCGGCCTCTCATGCCTCCGCAACGCACAACGCCGCAGTCATCGATACACTCAGCCGTGCCGGCGCCCGTTTGATCGGAAAAACGCGGATGGACGAGATGGCCTACAGCCTGCTCGGAGACAATCCGCACTTCCCCGCGCCCGTTAACCCGGCGTCTCCGATACGGCATACCGGGGGATCTTCGTCCGGTTCGGCGGTCGCGGCGGCGGCGGGTCTCGTCGATTTCGCCATTGGCACGGACACGGCCGGTTCATGCCGCGCCCCGGCGGCCTTCTGCGGCGTATTCGGTTTCCGCGCGTCGCACGGGGCCATATCCATGCGGGGCGTGATTCCACTGGCGCCGTCGTTCGATACAATCGGCTGGTTCGCGCGCGACATTGGCACGATGATCGCCGTTGGCGATGCGCTCCTGCCGCCTGACACGGCGTCGCCTGCGCGCGATACGACCCGCCGTCTCGCCGACGCGTTCGACGATCTCGTCGAGGATTTCTTCGAAAACGCCGAGCCACTGCGCGCCCGCCTCGACGCCTGCGACGCGGGCGATGTCTGGCTCGGCGTGACGACGCTTGACGAGGCCCTCGGGCATTTCCGTAATTTCCAGGCTTTTGAGGCGTGGCGCTCGGTCGGGGCCTGGATAAAGACGCATCGGCCGACCTTCAGCCCGGGCGTTGCGCAGCGCTTCGAGATCGCGGAGCGGGTCACGGCCGAACAAAAACAGGCTGCGGAAGCGTTCGGCCGTAATTTTCGCTCGAAAATGGACGCGCTCTTCGGCGAGAGTTCGGCAATCGTCCTGCCAACTGCGCCCTTCCGCGCGCCGCGACTCGATACAAGTGCGGCGGAACTCGATACGATTCGCTATCGCCTCATGCGCTTCTTCATCTTAGCAAGCTATTGCGGGCTGCCGCAGATCAGCGTCCCGTGCGCGACGAACAGCGCGCCATTGGGTCTTTCCTTCATCGGTCGAAGGAATGGCGATCGCGCCCTGCTGGCCTTCACGCGCCGTTTTCTGGCGAATGAACCGTTGGCGCGCCAATAAGCGATGAACGTGCGAAGGTCTGTTTGATGCGCGCGGTGAGCCGGTCGCGCACATCACGATAGGCGTCGAGGATCGCCTCGCGCGAGCCCTGGGCGGCGGTCGCGTCGGGCGTGGGCCAGTAAACGACATCGACCGCCATGGTGCGCGTCAATTCCAGCGCCCGGTGATGCGCCTCGGGCGACAGCGTCACGATGAGATCGAAGTTCGAGTCGGCGAGATCCTCGAAGGTATGCGGGCGATGGGCGGTCATGTCGACGCCCATTTCTTCCATCGCCGCGATTGCGAAACCATCCGGTTCGCCCCGCTTGATCCCGGCGGAAGCGAAATAAATCTCGCGACCGAAGT
>CAZJAY010000276.1:0-2803 GCA_964543915.1 uncultured Methylocystis sp.
GGCGCACAAGGTCGCCGTATCGATCAAGGCGCTGGAAGTCGCCGAAGAGAAGGAAGCGATCGCGCAATATGGCTCGGCCGACTCGGGCGCGTCGCTGGGCGACATTCTCGGCGCCGCGCTCAAGGCGAAAGGCAAGAAGTCGGACGAGTAATCGCCGCCTTCCCATTCAGGCTTGCGAGGCCCGCGCCATATCGGCGCGGGCCTTTTTCGTTTCGGTCTGGCAGGAAACGCTTAACCATAGTCGACGAATTCGTCGCGTCGTTAACGCCGGCTTTGCTGCGGAACGGCAAACTGCGTCAGGAATATGACCGCGCCATGCGCGGACCGGCGGAGTTGTTTGATGCGTGCGTCTTCCTTCGATCTCGATTTCGTCGACATGCCGACGCGCGGCCCCCTGCGCGCGCGACGTGGCGGCGCCCGGGCGGCTCTCGGCATGGGCGTTGCGGCGACCCTTTTCCTGACCCTCGCAGCCCTTTTCGCCGAAACGCCCGCGCCGACGCCGGACGGAAGCGTCGCGGTTGTCCGCAGCGCGCCGGCGCCCTTCGCGAAGTTTACGACCAAGGCCTCGATGGCCGAAGCGACGCCCGCCGCCGCACTTGTGAACCCGGTCTCGACCTTCGACCTCAACGCCCCCGGCTTCGAGCGCGAAGCGCGCACTGTCGCCTCCGAGCCGGCCGACGGCGAAGGCGGACGCATTGACCGCCTGACGGTCGGCGGTTTCGCCAACGCCGCGCCCTTCGTTCGGATCGACGTCCACCACGCGCCCCTGGGCGATGCGGCGAACGCCGATTTCTTCCTCGACATGACGAGCCACGCCCGCGCGATCGGCCTCAACGTGAACCGCATCGGCCAACCCACGGCGCTCACGACGCGCTTCGGCGCTTTCGAGGCTGCGGAAATGCGCCTGAGCCAGCCCGACGCCGCCGGCGTGAATCCGCGCGCCTGTTTCGCCGCCCGTCTGCTCGGACCGGACCACGCAGTGGAAATCGCGGCTGTGGTGTGCGGCGGCGGCGCGCGGCCGATCGACCGCGCCGCTCTTGCCTGCGTCCTCGACCGGCTTGACTATGCGCCGGCCGGCGACGCTGGCGCCGTCAGCGAATTCTTCGCGAAGGCGCGGACATTACAGACGGGCGCCAATGCCGGCGCCTGCGCCCTGCCGGCGGCGGACATAACCGCCTCGATCCCGACGCGCCCGGCCCAGTCGCGGGGCGGGCGCCGGCATCGGTAAACCAGACCACGAGATTTGACTTGTCATCCGCGCGCGGGTCTTTACAGATAACGAAGGAACCCGCGCCACGCCCGGCGCGCGGCGGCTGGGAGCGGACCCCGCGCATGAAAGCAAAATCTCTCGTAATGGCGGGCGCCGCCTGTCTTCTCGCGTTGGGCGCGACCCAGCCGGCCTTCGCGGCGCCCCGCGCGCGCGGCGAGCGCAAGCCGATCGAGGTGGAGCGCCGCAGCTTTCTTGATCCGGGCACGAAGGTCGCCGTCGGCAGCACCAACCGATACATGGTGCAGCAGACCTTCAGCAATGAGGACCCGGTCTACGCCAACCAGCGCGGCTGGTATATGGGCGAAACCCTGCCCCGCCGCGGCTATAATCAGTGGGCGCCCGGCATTACCTTCGAGAGCCCGACTTTCGACGAATAGGCCCGCCGACCAGCGCATTGACAGGCGGGCGGCGCTCGCCTAATCGGATACCGCCGCTTCCTTCGGGGATAGCGGCATGCACCCGCGGCTTTCCCGTCGGCGCCCGCAAGGGGCCTTTCCCGGGGAGCCTGTCGGCCGGATTATCCGGCAGAGGAGGGCGCGTTCCCGCCCCGGCGCAACGCCGGGCGCGCGGGGAGACGCGAGATCGATGGCGACCCGGCGCAAGGCCGGGCCGGCCAATCGCTTTTTCGTCCGACCGCCGGAACGCGGCCATGAAAGGACGTAAAAGTGACAAAACGCGCAGAAGCCAAATACAAACTCGACCGCCGCCTCGGCCAGAACATCTGGGGCCGCCCGAAGAGCCCCGTGAACCGCCGCGAATACGGCCCCGGTCAACACGGCCAGCGCCGCAAGGGCAAGCTCTCCGACTATGGCACCCAGCTCAAGGCCAAGCAGAAGCTGAAGGGCTATTACGGCAATATTTCGGAGAAACAGTTCCGCAAATATTACGCCGAGGCGATCCGAATGAAGGGCGACTCGGGCGACAATCTCATCGGCTTGCTGGAGCGCCGCCTCGACGCCGTGGTCTACCGCGCGAAATTCGTGCCGACGGTCTTCGCCGCCCGCCAGTTCGTCAATCACGGCCATATCCGCGTGAACGGCAAGCGTGTGAACATCCCCTCCTACCTCGTGAAGCCGGGCGATGTAATCGAGGTGAAGGAAGCCTCGAAAAAGGCGGTGACCGTGCTTGAATCCGTCGCGCTCGCCGAACGCGACGCGCCGGAATATTACGAGGTCGATCACAACAAGATGACCGCGAAATATATCCGCGTGCCCCACGCCACCGAGGTGCCTTACCCGGTGCAGATGGAGCCGAACCTCGTGATCGAGTTCTATTCGCGCTAGTAAAAATTAGCACGAAAAATCAACATTTTGTGCTAAAAATCAATAATTTAGGCGTCAGCATACTATATGTTGACGCCTTTTTTGTTACACACGTGTTACACAGAACAAAGCATGAACTTATTTCGCTTTGTGGCGTAGTCGGCGCAGCAGACTGCTTAAATCTACACAGATGTTACACAGGTTTTGAGCGCGCCCAACAGCATGTGCTGCTACGCACATCCGTCCCTCATCGTTGTCCGTATTCTCCAAT
>CAZJAY010000277.1:0-2791 GCA_964543915.1 uncultured Methylocystis sp.
CTCTGCTTCTTGTTTCGTTTCGCCGGAGTTATTCATGCTCTCTCGCGTGTTTACGGTGCTATTACGCTTCGCGCGTAATCTCCGCGCCATATGGCGCGCGGCCCCTTGCCTGCTTTGGGCCTTTAAACCTGAAAATTGTGGCGGTTCTTCGCCTCCGCCGTCCCGCTATCCCCCGGTCACGCCCCCTGCAACGCTGCGTCAGTATCAGGCTGGAAGCGTTGTAAGAAACGCAAATTGACGATCGTTGAAAGGATTCTTTAGTCTATACAATAGCTTCTCGGATGTGGCGCGGCCGCGTCCGGCTTTTGGATCGGGAGGTCGTTGACTGTGTTCGCCGCCGTGCTGCGCATCATGCCCCTCTTACTGGTTGCTATTGTTATTTCTGGCGAAAGCCATGCCGATCCGGTCGTGGCGCGCGCCGACGAAAACGATCTGTCGCCTATCGAGCTTCTGGGCAAGCGCATCTTCGAGGACCCGACATTGTCCCGTCCGGCGGGCGTCTCCTGCGCGTCCTGTCACGATTCCGCCAATGCGTTTCAGGGAAGCAATGGTTCTCCGGTCGCCGGGGTCGCGCGCGGCGCGCCCCCCGGATCGCTTGGCAAGCGCAATACGCCGTCCATCATGTACGCCTCCTTCACGCCGCCGTTCGCCTTTGTCGATGATCGCGACGCGCATACCGGAAAGGTCGAAAAAATACCGGTTGGCGGACAGTTTCTGGACGGGCGGGCGGCGACGCTCGTCGCGCAGTTCGAGGGACCGCTGCTTGATCCCAACGAGATGAACGCAACATCGAGAGGCGCGACCGTCGAAACGATCCGGGACGGAGATTACGCAAACCTCGTTCGTCGCGTTTACGGCGACAGCGTTTTAGACTAGCCGGAGGAGGTCTTTCCGAAGCTCGCCGAGGCGGTCGCCGCCTATGAGTCGAGCGCGCGATTTCATCCTTTCGCGTCGAAATTCGACGATTATCTGCGCGGAAAGACGACTCTGACCGCAATCGAGCAGAAAGGTTTCGATCTCTTCAAAGACCCGCAAAAAGGCAATTGCCTCGCCTGTCACGCTGGCGCGCAGGAGTCGCGCGAGCCGCGCGACTGGCTTTTTACAGACTTCACCTATGATGTTCTCGGCGCGCCGAAGAACGCCGCCATTCCGGCGACGCGCGACGCGCCCGATCTCGGACTGTGCGCGCGTCCGGGTCTTGCGGCGATCGCACCGGCCGGTTTCAACATCGAAAGCCTTTGCGGCGCCTTCAGGGTTCCGACCCTGCGCAACATTGCGATGACCGGCCCCTATTTCCACAATGGCTCGTTCGAAAAGCTGCGCGATGTCGTGGCGTTTTACGCGACCCGGGATACCGCGCCCGAAAAATGGTATCCGAAGGGCTCGGGAAAATTCGACGATCTGCCGGCGCGCGATCACGTCAACGTCAATGTCTCGGAAGTTCCCTATGACCGCAAACACGGGCAGAAGCCGCGCCTGACGCCGGCCGAGATTGACGCGATTACAGCGTTTCTTGAAACATTGACCGATCGGCCGAGTCACGAGGACGCGCCGGGGCGCTGATTGCGCAGGGCGCAGCGCCCGGTCAGACCGTAGCGAGACCGTAGCGGTTGAGCGTTGCGCGCAGGGTCTCTTCCGGCGCGCGACCGCTGGTGAAAAATGCGCGCCCGGAAACCTCTCCCCCGGCTTGCGGGGCGCGACCGAAACGATCCACGAGCAGTTGGTCGGCGCGGCGTGCGATGGCCGGGGCCGGATCGATCCATTCGACCGGCCACGGGGCCAGTCGGCGGAATTCGTCGGCGAGCAGCGGATAATGCGTACAGGCGAGGACAACCGCATCGGTTCTGGCGCCGTGCTCTTCGATGAAACAGGGTGCGATTTCGGCCACGATTTCGGGGTCGCAGACATCCCCGCCATGCATGAATGTTTCCGCGATCCGCGCGAGATGGGCGGAGCCAACCAGATTGACCACGCAATGGGCGGCGAATAGCGCGATCAGGTTTTGCGTGTAGTCGCGGGCGACCGTTCCGGGGGTAGCGAGGACCGAAATGATTCCCGAGCGCGACCGCTCTGCCGCAGGTTTGATCGCCGGCACCGCGCCCACAAATGGCATATCGGGCCATTGTGCGCGCAGCGACGGCAGAACGAGGGTCGAGGCCGTGTTACAGGCGATTATCACCATATCCGGCGCATGTTCGGCGATGAGCCGCGCCATAACAGCAACGACGCGGTCGACGAGCGCATCGTCGCGCCAGGCGCCATAGGGAAAACCGGCGTCATCCGCGACATAGATGTAACGGGCGTCGGGTCGAAGTTTCGCAACTTCACGGAATACAGTCAGTCCGCCGAGGCCCGAGTCGAAAACAAGGATGCCGGGGGGGCGGGACATGAGGAGTTTCGCCGGTTTTTCCTAGAACGGTAGATTGAAAACGCGGGCTGGCGACAGCGCGCCTTCGATGATTTCGCCGAACGCCACAGGAACGCCCCCGCACGCCGCATAGACGACCCCGGCGTGCGGCGCATCGCGGCCGCGCAGGATCACGGAGCCGCCGCGACGCAGACGTGCGGCGGCGTCTCGATCGACGATGACGCAGGGCAGTTCCGTAAGTCCGGCCTCGACCGACATCAGCGCGTCGCCGGCGGCCGCTCCCGTTTCAATTTCGTCGAGGGTGAAGGCGTCCGCTTCCGTGAACGGGCCGACGCGTGTCCGACGTAACGCCGTAACATGGCCCAGACATCCAAGTTTACGTCCAAGATCGCTGGCGATAGCGCGCACATAGGCGCCTTTCCC
>CAZJAY010000278.1:0-2783 GCA_964543915.1 uncultured Methylocystis sp.
CTCGCCCTGGATGGCGGGGTTGACGGTTTCGACGCCTATCGCGCCATCGTCGCCGATCTGCCGCGACTGTGCGCTCCCGATGGGATTGTGGCGTTCGAAGCCGGGGCCGGGCAGGCTGACGGGGTTGCGGCGTTGCTTGCCGCGCGCGGGTTCGTCGTAGCGCGGATCGCGCAGGATCTTGCCGGTCGATCCCGGGCGGTGGCGGCGCGCGCGATGGCCGTCGCGTGACATATCGGCGACAGCGCCGGGATTTTTCTCTCGGCGTCCCGGCGCGGCCAATGGCGGGGCTTGGCGCGGGGATCGATAGGCTCTATAGTCCAACGCATTCCCGCTATTCGTCGAAATCGGGTTTGGCGCCGTTTAGTGACCGGGGCGCCACCGCGCAGGCGGAGACCAACGACCGGCAGCCTTAATGCCGGCGTCGCTGACGAAGCAGTCACCGCGGCGGCGTGTCGGGTTCACGGGTCAATTGTTCATTCCGTGATCGAACGCGCGGGGAAAAGGAAATTACGCCAGATGGCCCGCCGCCGGCGCCGCCTTTAACGGGCCGGTTGGCGGACAGTAACGGCGGGAGTTGCGCGCGGAAAGACAAGGGCGCGCCGCACGGGTTTTCCCGGATGGACTGCGCGGAAGAACGATGGTTGCGCCGTCGTTGATGCGCCCGGGAGCCGCAGGTCGGCGCTTCGTCATCGCCGCGTTCCCTGTTCGCGTTTCAGGGCCGCATTTTCCGCGATCGGACGCGCGTCGCCTTTGACGCCTGTCGTCATGAATATTTCGGGGTGTTTAATGAGACCAGGCCAGAACAAGAGAATGCGGGGCCGCAGCGGGCGTAAGGGTCCGAACCCGCTGACCCGTTCCTATGAGTCGAACGGTCCGGATGTAAAAATTCGAGGCACGGCCCAGCATATTGCGGAGAAATATCTGCAGCTTGCACGCGACGCCCAGTCTTCCGGCGATCTTGTCATGGCCGAGAGTCTGTTGCAGCACGCCGAGCATTATTTCCGACTGATCGCAGCCGCGCAGGCGGCGCAGGGCGCTCCGGGCTTCTCGCGCCAGCAGGCCGAAATCGAGGCCGATCTCGACGACGATGATGATTTTTCGGCTCTGCCGGACCGTTTCGCGCCGCTGGCCGAGCGTTTGCCGCCGGTAGCCTATGCGCAGCAGCCCGGTCAACAGCCGCAGCCCTATGCGTCAGCGCCACAGGGGCAGACGCATTATCCGCCGCCGCAGGCGCAGCCGCAGCCCTTTGAGGAGCGACCCCTGCCTGAAATACGCGTCGACGGCCGTCCGGAGCGTGAGCCGCGTCCCGAGCGCGCCGCCTATGGCGAGCGCGCGCCGCGACGTCATACGGATGGTCGACATTCCGAAGGTCGTAACGGGGAAAACGGCGAGCGTCCGCGTTATGGCCAGCCCGGCGGCTTCGATCGCAATGGTCGCGATCGGCGCTTCCCCCGCCCGGAACCGGCGGGTGAGGTCGCGCCGGCGCTGCCGTCTTTCATCACCGGGCCGGTTGGCCGGCCTACCCTCGGCGATACGGAGTCGGCGGAGAGCGGCGGCGAGGAGCGCGGCGCGCCCCGCGATCATGAGGGCGCGAATTTCCATCTTGGCGCGCGCCGCCGGCGGCGTCCGCGTCCGCCGATGGATGAAGCCGGCGCGGATACGCGCAGGGAAGAGCCTGCAGAGGCCGATGAGCTCCCGCTGGAGCCCGACCGGATCTGAAGCGAAGGCGTCGGTCCCCGGTTACGCCGGGGCCGTCTTACGTGATTTGACGTTTTTCGCCGTCCACCGTCACGCCACGCGTTGCGGGCACGAGATCGTACGCCGGCCGAAGGCACGGGCGTCGCCACCAGAAGCGTCTTCGGCGCAACTTTCCGCATTGGCCTCTTCGGTCGCCCGATTTTCGTTTGGCGTTTCGCGACAGGGGCTCATGTTGAGCGATTTGCGCCACCAAAAGATGGCGGCATGCGTGTTCGACAAATTCGCTACGATGCGGACATCACATGTAATGTTGAAAAAATCACCCAATTCGAACCGCAGAAATTATGCCCGGATCAAATCGAATAATTTGAGGCGCCTCAGCGCTCGCGCATCCACATAACAGAGCGGCCGCGATCCGATTTCAACTTCCGCGCGCGGCCCGTGCGCATACGCACATCGGCGCAGACGGCCGGCGGCTAACGTCCTTCCATCGACAACGCAGTTCTCTGGAGGGAAAAATGACGAAGCTGAAAAAAATCATCGCCGGTTCGGCGGTGGCTCTTATGATCGGCGGCACAATGGCGGCGACGCCGGCGGCGGCCTGGGGCTACCGTCACAACAATGGCGCAGCGATCGCCGGCGCGGCTATTGGCGGGCTGGCTCTGGGCGCCGCGATCGGAGCCGCCGCGAGCCAGCCGCGCTATTACGGCGGCGGCGCCTGTCAGGTTCCGGTTTACGATAGCTGGGGCAATTTCCGCGGTTACCGCCCGGGTTATTGCTGAGCGCGGGGAGCATAGGGGCTTGGGCTGCGCCGCCGTTCCCTCCGGTTTGACAAAGGCGCAGCACGACGGGGCTGTCGGTAAGGCTGACAGCCCCGTTTTTAATAATGGCGGCGTCCCGCAGTTTACGCCAGAGGAGGCGATGCTGGACGTAAAGCCATGTCGGCGCCCGCCAACGGTCCTCCGGCGTCTTCGCGCTATTGAAGCGCAGGACTGCGGGACGGGGCGAGGGGCGCCATCAACCGGCGCGCCTTTGCCGCGCGGTTGGGCTGCATGCGACATCGCATGGAAGATTCTTGCGCCTCG
>CAZJAY010000279.1:0-1661 GCA_964543915.1 uncultured Methylocystis sp.
GTCGGCTCAGCACTGTTGGGCGGGGGTCGTGACGCTCAGCCCTTCCAGCTCGGGCCGCACCGTTATCTTGCAGCACAGGCGCGATTTCGGTTTCACGTCAAAGGCGAAATCGAGCATGTCCTCTTCCATCTGGGAGGCTTTGCCAGCCTTCTCGACCCATTTTTCATCGACGTAAACGTGGCAGGTCGCGCAGGCGCAGGCCCCGCCGCATTCGGCGGCGATTTCGGGAATATCGTTGCGACGGGCGGTTTCCATCACGGTCGAGCCGACTTCGCCCTCCACCGTGCGCGCCTGCCCATGCGAGTCGACGAAAGTGATCTTGACCTTCGTCGGCGCGCCGCCGCCGGGTTCGGCGCCGTAGCAGACCGCCATATTGTCGAAGCTCATTTTAACCATGACGCCCGTCTCTTTCCTGAAAGCGCGAAAGCCGCCCTTCGTCGGGATTTCGCCGACGATCCGCGAACCTTCCCCGCTCGATTAGCCGACCGATTAGCACCCGCCCGTTAACCGCGCTAGTCCCCTTCAGGGACACATTCCCGGTCGACGTGCGGCGCATCGCAGTCGCGCCGCGCTGGCCAGCTTCAGTGGGCGTCGGCCGCGCCGAAAAAGGCCCCCTGGAGATAGTGGACGCCCATTTCCCGCAGAATGCGCGCCGTTTCCGCGTCCTGAACCCATTCGGCGACGATTTCCAGCGAAAGGTGGCGCGCGAGGTCGATCAGCGTTTTGACGAAAAATCGATCATCTGCGGAGGCGGCGATGTTGCGCACAAAGGCGCCGTCGATCTTGACGAGATCGACATCCAGATTGCGCAGATTGCGAAACGACGTATGACCTGACCCGAAATCGTCCATCGCGACCCGAACGCCCAGCCGTTTGCATGCCGAGATGACGGCGCGCATTGCGTCAAAGTCCTCGACGAGGCTCGTCTCGGTGATCTCGACGATCAGTCTCCCGGCGACGCCCGGCCGTTTCGCGACGGCCGCCGCCAGGCGGTCCGGCCATTCCGGATCCAGCATCGAGGCCAATGAGCAATTGACCGACACCCTTAAATCCGGTGCGGCCGCCAGCCGGTCGAGCGCGAGCGACATCACCCGCAGATCTATCCCCTGCATCAGCCCGGCCTTTTCGGCCACCGGCACGATATCGGCCGTATCCGATATCGTGCCATCCGCGCGGCGCAGGCGCAGAAGCGCCTCGTGAAAGGCGACGTCGCCGGAATCGGCGCATAAGACAGGCTGAAAAGCGAGCGCAATGCGATCTTCGTTCAGCGCCGAAATTACGTGATCGGCGACCCTCAGGGCGCGAATACGCGAATCTTCCCGGGCGAGGGAGGCGGCGTAGGCGAAAAAACGCCGTCCGACCGCCCGCCGAGCCACGTCCAGCGCTTCCTCGGCGTGAAGAAACAACGCCTGCGGCGTGCGTCCCTCGCGCGGCGCGATGACGCTGCCGATGCGGATCGTCGCCGGCACGGGGCCGGCCCTTGTCGCAAAGGGGGTGTCGCGAACGAGATCGATCAACCTGAACGCCGCGCTCTGCGCCTCCGAACTGTCGCAGTTTTCGAGCGCCAGCGCGAATTTATTGCCGGCGTGGCGGGCGACGACATCGCCCACGCGGACATTCTCGCGAAGCAAACTCCCAAGACCGGCTATGACGTCGTCGCC
>CAZJAY010000279.1:1671-2776 GCA_964543915.1 uncultured Methylocystis sp.
GCCGGCGTCATAGCCATAGGCGCGATTCAGCGTAAAAAGATTTTCAATGGCGACAAGCATGAGCGCAAAGGGCGCGCGCACGCTTTCACTATGGGCAAGATAGCGTTGTAATTGCTCGGTTAGATGCGTGCGGCTGGAAACGCCCGTGAGTGGATCGACCTGCGGCGCGCCTCCCTCGCGGTTCGTCGCCGGATCGGTCCTGTCCGTGATCCGCAGGACGCCATGCGCGCGCGCCGGTTTGCCGTCGGGACCCGCGAACCAGCGGCCCGCGTCCTCGACCCAGATCGATTCGCGCGTCTGCGCCTCGGGCGGCGGCGTCAGGGCGTAGAGGGCGCGATACGCGACGCCCGGCCCCGCGTCAGTCTGGGCCGATCGCATGATGGCGTCGTAGCGGGAGACCGGACTCTCCGGCGCGACCCTTTCCCCGAACGCCAGCCCGGACGACAGATCGGCCAGCGCGACCGCGCCGAGCACCTCGGCCGCGTTGGGCCCCCAGTCGAGACGATCAGAACCAATGTCCCATACGTAGGCGAGGCCGCCGATTGAGGCGAGAATCGCCGGCGCATCGGGTCCGCGCCGCAGAAGCGGGGCCCGCGCGGTCCCGCCCCGCGTATTTTCGGCGCCGGGGCCCCGTTGGGTGATGTGCCGCAATTGCATGGATACCACCGGCGGTTTTGCGAACTTCGCCTTGACCGGCAGGACGATAGCCGAGCCGTCGGCGTTTTTACAGAGGCGCAACGCGCGCTTCGTTCGCGGACCTGCAAGATCGACGCAAGCCTCGCGGCGATTTCGGTGGCGCGCGCGCCTCTGGACGCGGCGACGACCGCGAATTAGTGGTAGGATTTCAAAGTCAGGAGGGAAACAGCATGAATGCGCCGGCGCCTTTCCACGATATCGGGCTCGATGCGCTGAAGGCCGGGCTTCAGGCCGGACAAATCCTTCTTGTCGACGTGCGCGAGGCTGACGAATACGCCAGCGGCCACATCGCCGGCGCGCTTTTCAATCCACTGTCGCGTTTCGATCCGTCCAGTTTGCCGGTCCCGAAGCCGGGCGAGCGTCTCGTGATATACTGTCGCTCGGGTCGCCGCTCCGTGTCCGCCATGGA
>CAZJAY010000280.1:0-2770 GCA_964543915.1 uncultured Methylocystis sp.
CGGGCGCGCACTTCGTCGACGGCGGCGCGAACCGCTTCGCCGAAGCGCAGAACATTGGCGCCCTTCGCCATGACTACGCCCACCATGATCGCCGGGACGCCGTCGTAGCGCGCGAGAAACTCCGGCGGATCGCGAAAACCCGGGTAAACCGTGGCGATGTCGCCGAGACGCAGAATTTTTCCGCCCGCCTCGATCGGGACGGCGGCGATGGCGTCGGCGCCCTTCAGCTCATCGGTGACCTGTATACGCACACGATGCGACGGCGTCTCGAACACGCCGGCATCCGTGACGGCGTTCTGCTTGGCCAGCGACTCGAAGATCGCCTGCGGCGAGATCCCGAGACTGGCGATTTTCGACTCGTTGAACTCGACATAGACGCGGCGATCCTGCTTGCCGACGACATCGATCTTGATTGCGTCCGGCACTTCCAGCAGCCGCTTGCGCAGCGCCTGCGCGACCTTGTCGAGCACCAAGTAATTCGCGCCCTCTCCGCTTACCGCATAAAGCGCGGTGTCGACGTCGCCGAATTCGTCGTTGACGTAGGGACCGAGGACGCCGAATGGCAGATCGGACCGGATATCGAACAGCTTCTTGCGAAGCTGGTAAAAAAGCACCGGCACCTCGCGCGGCGGCGTGAAATCCCGAAAAGCGATCTGCATCGCGACGAAACCATGCTTCACATAGGTTTCGATCTTGTCGAGATAGGCCAGCTCCTGGATTTTCTTCTCGATCGGGTCCGCGAGCTGGTCGCGCACCTCGGACGCCGTCGCGCCTGGCCATCTGGCCGTCACGACCGCGACCTTGATCGTGAAGGAGGGATCTTCCGCCCGGCCGAGCCGCGCATAGCAAAACGCGCCGGCGACAGCGATCGCGAGCATCAGATAAAGAACGAGGGTCGGACGCCGGACCGCCCATTCGGAGAGATTAACGCCGCTCATGCGCTCCGTTTCCCTCACACCGGTCGGCGGATCGTGCGAACCTTGCGTCCCGCCTCAAGTTTGTGCTCGCCGAGGACAACGATTTCCGCGCCCGCCGGCACGCCCTTTACGAGCGCCGTTTCGGTCTCGTAGCGCACGAGAGTCACCGGCAGAAGCTGCAAACGGTTTTCGGCGTCGACGCGCCAGACGGCCGGACCGCCGCCCTGATTGAACAAGGCCGCGAGGGGGATGCGCGCCACCGGGGCCGCGCTCCGGTTCGCGATGACAAGCGTCGCGCTCATGCCCAGCGCCAGCGCCGGATCCGGATCGAGGATGCTGTAGCGCGCGCCGAACGTTCGGGTCGCCGGGTCCGCCGACGGGCTCAGCTCCCGCAGCTTCGCCTTGTAGCGCCGGTCGCGATTCGACCACAGGACAAGGGTCGCGTCTCCGGCGTCCGCTTCATGCGCGAAATCTTCCGGCAGCGAAACGGCCGCCTCCAGTTCGCCGGTCCGGGCGACCCGGATCGCGGTCTGACCAGCCGCGACCACCTGCCCCGGTTCGATCAGCGTCTGGGTCACGACCCCGTCGCCGTCGGCCCGAAGCGTCGCGTAGTCGAGCGCATTGCGCGAAAGTTCGACGGCGCGTTCGGCCCGCAGAACCCGGCCGCGCGCCTCCTGCGCCGCCGCCCGCGCCCGATCCACCGCCGCCGGCGCGGTCCAACCGTCCTTATGGAGGGTCAGCGTGCGGCGCTCGTCGCCAGCCGCCTGCACAAGCGCGAGATTCGCCGCCGCGAGATCGGCATCGGCCTGCTCTTTCTGGAGCTTCAGATCTTTCTCATCAAGCAGCGCCAGCACGTCGCCGGCCTTTACGCGCTGTCCGGCCTGAACGAGGCGCCGCACGACCTTGCCGGTGACCCGAAACGCCTGATCGACCACAATCCGCGGCTGGATCGTCGCGGCGAATTCCCGCGCCTGCCCTTTCATCATCATCTGAACCGGGGCGACCAGCACCGGACGGCCGCCGTCCGCGCCGTCGTCCCCGGCGGTCTTCTCGCCAGGCCGGTCGCAGCCGAGGAGCGCAAGACCCATCGCCGCCAGCGCGGCGCATTCGGCGAACCGACAAGAAAAACGGAACGTTGGCCGACGAAGACTGGAAAAAATGGGCAACACGGACCCCCGGTCCTCGCGAAGGCCGCGCGGAATGAACACTGACAAATTTTAATATTCGTTACAGGCGTCGCGTCAAGCCGGGACAGAGAGGCCTTGATCCGCCGCCTCCGAAAGATTCCGGCGACGGAGTGGCCCGGACCCTTGCGACGCACGATCACGGACACAATCTTGAAGCTCTCTGCGCCAGAGGATCGCGCGGCGGGCTGTCAGGCCGCCGGCCCGGGCGTTGCGCCGGACCGCTTCGGGGTCCGGAAATATTGATCGAAAGGAAAGAGTTATGGGTAAAATCATCGGCATCGACCTTGGCACGACGAACTCTTGCGTGGCCGTAATGGAAGGGTCGAGCCCCAGGGTTGTCGAGAATGCGGAAGGCGCGCGCACCACGCCATCGATTGTCGCGTTTACGGAAGACGGCGAGCGTCTCGTCGGTCAGCCGGCCAAGCGTCAGGCGGTCACCAATCCCGACAAGACGTTTTTCGCAATCAAGCGTCTGATCGGCCGAACCTTCGACGACCCGATGACCAAAAAGGACATCGGCCTGGTTCCCTATAAAATCGTCAAGGCCAATAATGGCGACGCGTGGGTTGAGGCGTCCGGCAAGCAATATTCGCCTTCCCAGATCTCCGCCTTCATTCTCCAGAAAATGAAGGAGACGGCCGAGGCGTTCCTCGGCAAGACAGTCAC
>CAZJAY010000281.1:0-2752 GCA_964543915.1 uncultured Methylocystis sp.
GATGAACAGAACGCTTTCCGTCGCGGCCGCCGGCCCTCCGCGTCGCCAAGCCGTAAAGCCGATCCACGCGAGAAAAAGAAGAAGAGTCAGGTGGATGCGGACCGAAGTCCCTCTGAAGCTTCCGATCGTAAATGACCAACGCATGGCGATTTTCCGGTCTGCCCCTGTTTACCGGAAAATAGGCGTTCGGAACGGATTTAGCCAGTTCGGGCGGCGAGCTGGCGTCATCCGCTACCGCTAGAGCCGGTAGACGATCTGATCGAGCCAGAAGCGTTCGAGCCGGTCGAGGGCCCGGTTCATGTCCCGAAACGCGTCCCGGGAAACGCCGCCGATTTTCTCGACGGCCGACGCCTGACGTTCATAGAGATGCGCCACGATATCGCGAATTTCCCGTCCCTTTGGGGTCAGGCTGATGCGCACCGCGCGGCGGTCAAGGCGCGAGCGGGCGTAGTGCAGGAAGCCCAGTTCGACGAGTTTCCTGACGTTATAGGAAACATTGGAGCCGAGATAATAACCGCGGGTGCGCAACTCGCTCGCGGTCACTTCGGCGTCGCCGATATTGTAGAGCAGGAGCGCCTGAACCGGGTTAATGTCGTTACGCTCGCGCCGGTCGAACTCGTCCCGGATCACGTCGAGCAAACGGTGATGAAGGCGTTCAACCAGCGTTAACGCTTCGACATAAACCGGGCGAATATCGTCGGCGCGGTTTCCGCTGTCGTCTCGTATGAGGTCGGGCATGGGGCTGTTCATGGTCTTCTCTCCTGTCCCGGACGCATGCGGCGTCTCTTTTTGATGGACAGAGAATAGGGCTTTGCGGATGAAGGACAGTTTAAACAACAGGCTGAATCCGTCGTTTACCCTTGATTGCCGTATTGGAGTGACTCAATGTTGAATCGAATGCGTAGCATTATTCGCAATTTTGATCGAATGCGCTTCATGCGCCGTCGTGAGGGATCCGGCTCGCCTTTTTTCACGGGGAAACGCGCGTGAATCCTGTTCTTAACACCGACAGTTACAAGACAAGTCATTACCTGCAATATCCGCCGGATACAGCCCATGTTTTCGCCTACATGGAAAGTCGGGGCGGCGTTTTTCCGCACACGGTGTTTTTTGGCCTTCAGGCCATCCTTAAAGCCGAATTTCTGAATCCCGTGACCCGCGCCGACATTGCCGAAGCGCGCGATATCCTGGCTGCGCACGGGACGCCGTTCAACGAAGCCGGATGGCTCCGCCTGATTGAAAAACATGGCGGACGATTGCCGATCGAGATTCGCGCCTGTCCTGAGGGACACGTCGTTCCGGTCGCCAACGTCCTGATGACCGTCGTCAACACGGACCCTGAATTTTTCTGGCTCACCAGTTACGTCGAGACCGCCCTTCTGCGCGTCTGGTATCCGGTGACGGTTGCGACGATCAGCTGGCATGTGCGCGAGACGATTGCGGCCGCCCTCGCGCAGACGGCGGAAAATCCTGTTGATGGTCTGGCTTTCCGTCTACACGACTTTGGCGCGCGCGGCGTGTCGAGCGTGCAGAGCGCCGCACTCGGCGGCATGGCGCATCTTGTCAGTTTTTGCGGAACCGACACGCTTGCGGCCCTTCTTGCCGCACGCGATTTCTACCACGCGCCAATGGCCGGCTTCAGCATACCGGCGGCGGAACACGGCACCATAACGAGTTGGGGCCGCGCGGGCGAATGCGACGCCTATGCGAATATGATCGCGCAATTCGGGCGATCCGGCGCCCTCTTCGCCGTCGTATCCGACAGTTACGACATTTTTCGCGCGATCGATCATTTATGGGGCGAAGCGCTTCGTGAACGCGTGATCGAAAGCGGCGCGACGCTCGTCGTTCGTCCCGATAGCGGCGATCCTGTCGAAACCGTCGCGAAAACGCTTGAAATCCTCGCCGCGCGTTTTGGCGCGGATGTGAATGGCAAAGGTTACCGGGTCTTGCGCTATGTGCGGGTCATCCAGGGCGATGGCGTCAATCCCGACAGCATTTCGGCGATTTTACGCCGCATTATCGCCGACGGGTTCAGCGCCGAAAATCTTTCTTTCGGCATGGGCGGCGCGCTTTTGCAGCGGCTCGATCGGGATACGCAGCAATTCGCCTACAAGACGAGCGCGGTGCGGGTCACCGGCCAATGGCGGGCGGTTTACAAGGATCCCGTCACGGATCCGGCGAAGCGCTCGAAACGCGGTCTTCTCGGACTCGTCGACAAGCCGGATTTCGCAACGGTGACGGTCGAAGGAGAAGCGTTTCAGCCGCTTGACGGCGGGGTGAACGTCCTGCGGCCGGTCTATCGGGACGGCGCGCTGCTCGTCGACGAAAGTTTTGAAATCGTGCGCGCACGCGCGATCAAAGCCTCAGCCCTGCTTGTGGATCAGCCCTGTTCTTTCGCGCGTTGAGTCCCTGACGCCTTGCGTCGTTCGATCCTGCGGCGACGTCGTCTTTCATACACTCGCGCGGCGTCTTCGTCGCGACCGGCCTCGAAGGTCAAGGTCAGATAAAAAAGGATCAAAAGCGCGTTGATGCCGATCAACCAATAGCCGCCAATAAAAAAACCCGGCAGGCTCAGCGTGACGAAAATCTGGGCGCTCGCGATCAGAAGCCATAAAACGCCGCCCCATGGCGTCGTAAGCCAGAGCCCCACGCCGGCGACAAGATCGAGAACGGCGACAAAGACGATCGCGAAAGCGGCGTTACGCGGCAACAGGTCCAAGATCGATTGGACGCCGCCGAGGATGACGCC
>CAZJAY010000282.1:0-2744 GCA_964543915.1 uncultured Methylocystis sp.
GAAACGGGGCTCAGGTCGGGCGGCGTAGCTGTCATGGGCGGGCAAAGCTTCCGCCGCATCGCTTTCAGGCGCGCGCATGTCGCGAACAGGTTTTCGTCGCAATTGCGCGCGGAGCGCTTTCACGCCCCGGCCTATGTAACCTTTGAGTGAGAGGCCGAGATGGATCAGGCCGCCGAGCAGAACAAGCGCGATCCCCGGTTCGCCGCTTTCGTCCTCGTCTTCTTCGCGCATGGCGGGTTCTTCGTCGCTGTCGGCGTCAGGAAATTCGAATTCAGGCGCGACGCCGAGACCGGCGGCGCCGCTCGTCGCGAGGATGGCGACAAAGGCGGCTGCGACGCCGAAGCCCGCCATAGCGGCCCCTGATCCGGCGAAGATCAGACGCGGAACGGCCAAAGCTGCGTCGCCTGCGACGCCACCCAATCCGGTGGGCAGCGGCCAGCGATCGGTCGCCGGAAGCAGCGATGCCGTGGCGGCGGTGGCGATGACGCCGACGCACCAGAGACCGAGGCGAAAGACGGCGTTGTCGCCGCTGCGCAAACGAAACAGGCGCAGACCCTGGGCGATGAGCGGCAGTACGACCGCAATCGCGCCGAAACCGAGCATCTGCATGATAAAATCGGCGACGAGGGCGCCGGGCGCCCCGAGCAGAGTGCGCCCGGGCCCGGCAGTGGCGTGGTTGAGCGAAGGGTCCTGCGCCGACCATGTCGCGAGCGCCAGAGTCAACGCCGCCGCGACCATCAGGATCAGAACGCCCGCAACCTGCGTCACGCGCCGGCCGGCGAATTCGCTTAGAGTTTCCAGCAGATGACGCTGACGGAGGCGGCGCATGAACTTTGTCCGCATGGCCGTTGAAGAGCCGGCCGAAGCCTTCGCCCCGGGCGCGCCTCCAGTCGCGCGTCGCCGATCCGGGGAGGGTAGGCGGCCCCGGTTAAGGTCCGATTAACCCTCGCGGGGGTTTTGTCGTCCGGCCTGGCGTAGCGTCTCGTTCAGTTCGGCGCCGTAAATGAACAGGGTCGCGACGACGTAGAGGAAGACGAGCGCCATCATGATTGAGGCGAGACCGGCGTAGGTCACGATGTAATTATTTGCGAAATGCAGTAGATAGGCGCTGAAGCCGAGACCGAAGGCGATCCAGAGCGCGAGCGTCAGCAGGATGCCAGGCATGATCTCGGGCAAGGATCGGGTCGCCGCTGGCAAGACGCGATGCGCGGCGAAGAGCCCGCCCGCGACGATCAGCGCCGTTGCGCTGTAGCGCGGCAGCGGATGGACCGGCTCCATGAGAACCGAGAGCAATGGCGCATAATGCGCGGCCAGCGACCAGCCCCGGGGCGCGAGCACGAAAAACAGCGTGATCGCCAGCAACAGCACGGCGCTGAAAATGACGAAAAGAATCGACTCGACGCGTAATAGCCACCAGGGGCGCGCATCACGCATGTCGTAGGCGCGATTCAGACCGATGCGCAGCGCCTCGACGCCGCTCGACGAGAAATAGATCGCCAGCAGGGCGCCGACGGTCAGCAACCCGCCATGCGGGCGCGTCAGCGCATCGTGAATCTCGCGGGCGAGCGGCGTCGCAATTTGCGGCGGCCAGCCCTCCAGCAGGAGATCGGAGGCCGAGACCGCCATTTCCTTCTGTCCGAAGAAACTCGCAAGCGCGGTCAGAAAAATCATGAAGGGGAACAGCGCTGTCAGCGCCGACAGCGCGATATGGCTTGCGACGGCCCAGCCATCGTCGTTTTCGAATTTCATCCACGCCGCATAAAGGATACGCAAGAGGGCCATGTCCGCTCCCGGTTCGCGTGACCCGATTGGTTGACGCCGCGATGACGGCGTCGCAAGCGCGATTTGCCGTGTCGCCGCCAACGATGGACCAGCCATTCAAATTTGACAACAAAGAGGATTTTCATCGCTTTTTTGGGGTTCCGCCCGCAGCGATGGCTTGCAAGCGCGGTTTCGCGCGGCGTGTTTCAACGGTGGACGAAATTGATGCCGCCCTTGCTGCGGCCAGGGCGCAGTTCGGCGGATGTCTTAATAGAGGCGCATCGCCTCAATCGCTGCGCTGGAAATAGTCATAGACGAGACGCGCCGTCGCCTTGTTCACGCCAGGGGTTTTTTCGAGATCTGCGAGCGCGGCGCGCGCCACGCCTTTGGCCGAACCGAAGGCGTGCAGCAGGGCGCGCTTGCGCGCTGGACCGATCCCGGGAATATCGTCCAGCGGATTTTTCACGAAAGCTTTTTTACGACGCGCGCGATGCGTGCCGATTGCAAAGCGATGCGCTTCGTCGCGCAGACGTTGCACGAAATAAAGAGCCGGATCGTTCGGCGGCAGGCGGAAAGGCTCTCGGCCCGCTATAAAAAACGTCTCACGCCCTGCATTGCGATCCGCGCCTTTGGCGATTGAAACAAGGCTCACCCCTTCTACTCCTGACGCTTCAAGCGCGCTGCGCGCGGCCTCGAATTGTCCGCGGCCGCCATCGATCAGCACGAGGTCAGGCTTTGCGGGAAACGCATCCGGATTATCCTCTCCCGCTTCTGTTCTGGCGAGTCGCGCGAAGCGACGCGTCAGCATTTCGCGCATCATCGCGTAATCATCGCCCGGCGTGATCTCATCATTTTTGATGTTGAAGGTGCGGTAATGCGCCTTCATGAAGCCGGCGGGACCCGCGACCACCATTGCGCCGATCGCCTGCGCGCCGCCAGTATGGGAGTTGTCGTAAATTTCGATCCGTCGTGGGGGATGATCG
>CAZJAY010000283.1:0-2742 GCA_964543915.1 uncultured Methylocystis sp.
GGCGCGATCGAGATGACGGACGCGCACCCGCGCCGGACGCTTCACATCGTCGTAGTAATCAGGCACCGAGAGGCATCCCTCATTATAGGAGCTTAGCTCTTCGGACGCCCAGATCACCTCCGGGTTGATCAGGAAACGCGGATCGCGCGTTTCATCTGTCTTGCCGATATCCACGACGACAAGCCGTTTCGGCTCCGCCACCTGGATCGCGGCGAGGCCGATGCCGGGCGCGTCGTACATTGTCTCAAGCATATCGTCGAGAAGCCGTAGAATATCTGCATCTACCCGCGTCACAGGTTCGGAGATTTTCCTCAGCCTCGGGTCCGGCACCGTGATGATCGGCAGAAGAGCCATCTTTCGCTTCTCGATGTTTGATCGGAGGTTTACGGGGCCCATGGCCCACCCGCTCGCTCCTGCAGAGCTTCCTGAAGAGATATGTCTGGCGCGGGCGAAGGTCAAATGGCCGTTGGCCGGCGTTCCCGCTTTCTGGTCGCCCCGATTGCGGGTAGCATGAAAAAACGGTTTGCAGGGACGGCCGGGTCGGGGAGCGAGGCGCGCAAGGCTTCAGCCCCGAACGCGCGGGATCGAAAGGTCGAGATATGGGCATTCTGATTTTCGTCGCGCTCGCCGTCGCCGTGGGATTTTGGCTTGTGGGCGTCTATAACGGCCTCGTCGCCATGCGCCAGCGCGCCCGACAGGCGGAGGCCGATATCCTCGTGCAGCTCAAACAGCGACGCGATCTCGTTCCAAATCTCGTCGAAACGGTCAAGGGCTACGCCACCCATGAAAAATCGACGCTGGACGACGTGATCCGGGCGCGCAATGCAGCGGCGGCCGCCGGACCGGCGACGGCGGGCGCGGCTGAAAATGCGCTCGGCGGCGCGCTCTCGCGGTTGATCGCCCTCTCGGAAGCCTATCCGGATCTCAAGGCCAATGAGAATTTTCAGCAGCTACAGAGCGAGCTTGCCGATCTCGAAAACAAGATCGCAGCGGCGCGACGTTTCCTCAACAATGCGGTCGCGGAATATAACGCCGCGCGCGAGGCCTTTCCCGGCGCGCTGATCGCGCGGCGATTCGACTTCGAACCGGCCGCCTATTTCGATATCGGCGCGGACGAAAAGGCCGATGTGGAGACGCCGCCGAATGTGCGGTTCTAGTCGGCATGTTCAAAGCCTACGGCCTTTATTCGCATATTCAGGCGAACCGGGCGCGCACAGCCTTTCTGCTCGCCGGATTCGTGGCGTTGCTGCTGGCGCTGATGTTTTCCGTCGCCCTGCTGTTCGAGGCTTTCGGCGCGAATAGCGATGAGTCTTTTGACCGGATCGTGGCGCGCGCGTTCGATGATCTGAAGCAGGGTTGGCCGATCGGCGTCGCCGCCGCCGGACTATGGTTTCTGATCGCCTGGTTCTTTCATCAGCGCATGATCGATTTTGCGACCGGCGCGGCGCCGGTTTCGCGCGCGCAGGCGCCGCGACTCTACAATCTCCTCGAAAATCTCTGCATCTCGCGCGGCATTCCAATCCCGCAGCTTCAAATCCTCGAAAGCGACGCGCTCAACGCCTATGCCTCGGGACTTCGGGAAGGACAATACAAAATCGCCGTGACCCGGGGCCTGCTCGCCGGGCTCACCGACGACGAAATCGAGGCGGTGCTGGCGCATGAGCTGACCCATATCCGCAATCGCGATGTGCAGTTGATGGTGGTCGCCGTGATCTTCGCGGGGATTTTCGCCTTTGTCGGCGATCTCTCCATCCGTCGGTGGGACTTTCCTTTCGGCTTCTCGCCGCACGGACAGGAGCGCGGCGACGATCGTCGGCGCGAGAATGGCGGCGCCGCGCTGGCCATTCTGCTGGCGTTCGCGATACTTGCGCTGAGCTGGGGGGCCTCCGTGCTGATCCGCTTCGCGATTTCTCGCACGCGGGAGTTTCTCGCAGACGCGGGGAGCGTCGAGCTGACGAAAAATCCCGACGCCATGATCTCGGCCCTGCGCAAGATCGAGGCGCATGGCGCAATTCCCGACATGCCGTCGCGCATGCACGCATTTTTCATCGAGAGCCCGGCGCGCCGCCCTGAAACAGGCTGGCTGGCCAGTCATCCGAGCGTCGACGCGCGTATCGCCGCGCTGATCCGCTTTGCGGGCGGACGCGAGCCGACGCTGACAAATCCCGTGCGATAGACGCGCAACGCGACGTGAGTTTCGCAGGCTTCCCGCGAACAGGACAAAGGCATAGACAGTGACACGGCTCCGCGCGGATTTTATCCTGCTGATCAACGCCGCGATCTGGGGCCTGGCCTTTGTCGCGCAGAAAAAGGCCAATGATACTGTCGGGCCTGTTACTTTCATCGCCGCGCGGTTTTTCGTCTCGGCGATCCTCGTGCTCCCGCTCGCGCGACTCGAAGGACGCCAGCGACCCGGCGTCAGCCCGATGGATCTCATGCATGGCGCAATTGTCGGCGTGACGCTTTTTGCGGGCATGACTCTCCAGCAAATTGGCCTGGTCCATACAAGCGCGACCAACGCCGGCTTCCTGACATCGCTCTATGTCTGCTTCGTTCCATATGTCGGCTGGTGGCTGCTGGGCGAAAAACCCGACGGGCGTCACCTGCTGGCCTGCGTCATCTGCATGGTCGGCGCATGGCTTTTGGCGACGGACGGCGCCTTCCTGCATCTGAATATCGGCGATCTCTATCTCTCTGCTTCGGCTCTTGGCTTTGCTTTATGGATTGTCCTGATTTCCCGAT
>CAZJAY010000284.1:0-2733 GCA_964543915.1 uncultured Methylocystis sp.
CTGTCGACCGGTTTTGACTGGGCGGTTTCGGCGGGCGCGCCATTGATCGTCGGCTACGTCGGTGATCAGATGTTGTTGCGCGACATCCTCGCGCGTCACGGCGTCACGGAAATCATTCACTTCGCCGCGAAAATTATCGTGGAGGACTCCGTCTCCGATCCGCTCGGCTATTATCTCGCCAATGCCGAAAAGAGCCGCGCCCTGATCGAGGTCGCTGTCGACTCGGGCGTCCGGCGCATCATTTTTTCATCGACGGCCGCCGTTTACGGGGAACCGTCGCAAAATCCCGTGACGGAAGACGCGCCGCTCGCGCCGGTGTCGCCTTATGGTCGCTCCAAACTCATGGTCGAATGGATGCTGGCGGACGCCGCCCGCGCCCATGGCCTCGACTATGTCGTGTTGAGTTATTTCATCGTCGCGGGAGCGGACCCGCTCGGCCGTTCCGGCGAGTCGACGGCGCATGCCACCCATCTTGTCAAAATCGCCGCGCAGGCGGCGATCGGCAAACGCGCCGGCATGAAGGTTTTTGGCGTTGATTATCCAACGCCGGACGGCTCCTGCCTGCGCGATTACGTGCAGGTTTCCGATCTCGCGCGCGCCCATCTCGACGCATTGCGTTATTTGCGCGCCGGCGGCGGCAATCTCGTCGCGAACTGCGGTTATGCGAAAGGCTTCTCGGTTCTCGAAGTCGTCGCCGCCGTGAAGCGCGTCTGCGGCGTCGATTTTCCTGTCGAGGTTGCGGAGCGCCGCGCCGGCGATCCCGCCGCGATTGTCGCGGCCAGCGCGCGCGCGAAGGAAATTTTGGGCTGGACGCCACGTTTCGACAATCTCGACGAAATCGTGCGTCAGGCGATCGCCTGGGAGCGTCAGCTCGCGGCGCGCGGGCTGTAGGTTCGGCTTTTATTTTGTCCGGATCGTCGCAATTTCCCCGAAGCGCCCCGGGCCGCTCCCTTGCGTGTGGCCTATGAATAACGAAGGGCGCCAATGCCCTTCGCCTTGGCTGATACTTTTGCAAGGGAATGCCCGAGGGCGTAAAATAAAGACGCTATCCAAACCGGTTGTTTTTCGGAAAGCCGCGCGGCGGCAGGCGGCCGGCCTCGGCGCGATGGCCGATCCACTCGACAAGCTCGGCTTTCGCAACGGTGAAGGTGCGGCCCGAGGCGTCGATCCACGTCAATCCATCCTTAATCGCAAAGGTTTTCGCGTCCGCGACGCCGCCATCCTTGTAACGCTGCATGCGCACGCCCTTGCCGCGCGCCATGCGCGGCGCCTCGTCGAGCGGGAAGACCAGCAGTTTGCGATTTTCACCGATGATCGCGACATGATCGCCGACGGCGTCGGCGACGACTTTAAGTCTGGCCGGCGGATCGACCGTCAAAGCCGCGCGGCCCTTGCGGGTTGACGACAGCAGTACTTCCTGCGCGGCGATGAAGCCGCGCCCGTCGTCGGCGATCAGCAGGAGATGTGCGCCGGCCGTATGCGGCAGCACGCGCGCCAGCGTCTCTCCCTCGTCGATATCGGCGAAGAGGCGCACAGGCTCGCCATGGCCGCGACCGCCGGGCAGTTTACCCGCATCAAGCGTGTAGACCTTGCCATTGGTGGCGAAAGCGAGGATTTTCGTTGTTGTCTGCGCGAAGAAACTTGCGTCGAGCGCGTCGTCGCCCTTGAAGGCGAGCGACGACAGATCCTGCACATGTCCCTTGAGAGCGCGGATCCAGCCCTTTTTCGAAACGACGACCGTGATGGGCTCGCGCTCAATCATCGCCTCGGCAAGATCGGGGTCGATGCCCTCCGGCGCATCCTCAAAAGTTGTGCGGCGCTTGCCGATCGCGGTGGTCGCGCCCCAGGTTTTCTTGAGTTCGCGCACCTGCGCCGCAATGGCTTTCCACTGCCGGTCTTCGTCGGCGAGCAACGTATCGAGCGTCACGCGCTCCTCCGCCAGCGCCGCGAGTTCGCGACGCAGCTCCATTTCCTCAAGCTTTCGCAACGCGCGCAGCCGCGTATCGAGAATATAGTCGACCTGCGCATCGGTGAGCGCGAAGGCGCGTTTCATCTCCCCCTTGGCGTCATCCTCCTCGCGAATAATGCGGATGACTTCATCGAGATTGAGGAAGACGATGACCATGCCTTCCAGCTGCTCGATCCGTCTCACAATGGCGGCGAGTCGATGCCGGGCGCGTCGCTGGAGCACGACGCGGCGATGATCCAGCCATTGACGCAAGGCCTCGGCGAGCGAGACGACGCGCGGCGTCACGCCATCGACGAGCACATTCATATTCATCGTGAAGCGCGTTTCGAGTTCGGAGAGCTTAAACAGCGTCTCCATCATCAGCGCCGGATCAATCGTGCGCGCGCGGGGCTCCAGCACGATGCGAACATCCTCGGCGGTCTCGTCGCGCACATCGGCGACGAGCGGCAGCTTGCGCTCCGAAATCAGTTCGGCGAGTTTTTCGATCAGCCGCGATTTCTGCACGCCATAGGGAATTTCCGTGACGACCGCGACCCAGCCGCCGCGCGCCTGCTCCTCCGTGTTCCAGCGCGCCCGCACGCGGAAGGAGCCGCGCCCCGTACGATAGACCTCCGCAATATCGTCTTTGCCGTCGACGATGATGCCGCCGGTCGGGAAATCGGGTCCCTGGACGAAGACAAGCAACTGGTCGCTCGTCGCCTGCCGATGTGAGATCAGATAAAGCGCGGCGTCGCAGAGTAGGCGTGCCTCGGCGAGGCGCAACG
>CAZJAY010000285.1:0-2732 GCA_964543915.1 uncultured Methylocystis sp.
GATGACGGAACATTCGCTGGTCGTAAATTCGAGCCAGGGCGGCGGCACCAAGGACACCTGGGTCATCGACGATGCGACGACGGGAGAGGCATAAAATAACGTCATCGCCCGACCGCGGCAGCGGTCGCCCCTTCGCCCCCTGCAGGCGCACGACTGGACACAGCCATGCTTTCACGCACCGCGGATAATCTTTACTGGCTTGCCCGTTATATGGAGCGTGCGGATTTCGTCGCGCGCGCGCTCGAAGCCTCGCGTCGTCTCGCCGCGATGCCAAAGGCTTATGGGGGCGCGGAGAGCGAATGGCTGAGCACGCTGCTTTCCGCCGGCGCGGCCGATTCGTTCGCCGCGACAGGGCGAACGGTCGTTGAGGCGAATGTCGTCGATTTCCTCGCATTCGCACGCGAAAATCCTGGCTCGATCCGTAACTGCATCGAAATGGCGCGGACCAACGCCCGCGCTGTGCGCACCGCGCTCACCGTGGAAATGTGGTAGGCGATCAATGGCGCCTTTCTCGAACTCAAGGCGTTCGAATCGCGGCGCGCAAGCCGCTCGGGCGATGAGCTGACGCATTTCCTCGAATTCGTAAAGCGAACGTCCCTGATGTACGACGGCGGCGCCTATCGAACAATGCTGAGAAACGACGCCTACTGGTTTTCGCGGGTTGGTCTGTTCATCGAACGTGCGGATAATACGGCGCGATTGCTGGACGTTAAATATCACGTGCTTTTGCCGGAGAAGGAGCTGGTCGGCGGCTCGCTCGAGTATTTCCAGTGGTCGACGATCCTGCGCGCGGTTTCCGCACATACGGCCTATCATTGGGTGTACCGCACGAGCATGAAACCCTGGCTTGTCGCCGATCTGTTGATCCTTCGGCCCGAAATGCCGCGCTCGTTGATCTCCTGCTATGAGAGCATCGTGCGGCACCTCGATCACCTCGCGCGCGCGCATGGTCGCCAGGGCGCAGCCCAGCGACAGGCGCGGAGCGTTTACGGCAAGTTGCAGAATTCAACCATGGAGTCCGTTTTCCAGAATGGACTCCATGAGTTCGTGAACGGCTTTATCACGGACAATAATCAGCTCGGCACGCTCATTTCCGAACAATATCTCTTCTGACGGAGCCCGCATGCGCATTCGCATCCGCCACGAGACGACCCTGGGTTACAATGAGCCTGCGAAATGGACGATCCAGAATCTGCGTATGACGCCGCGCGACTATGACGGTCAGCACGTTGGCTCCTGGCGCATCGAGATCGATCACGAATGCCGGCTGCGGGAAACCGAAGACGCCTTTGGCAATCGCATGCATCGCCTGACGATGGAAGGGCCGGTGAATGCGCTCAAAATCCTGGTCGAGGGAGAGGTGACGACTTTCGATACAGCAGGCGTCGCCTCCGGCGTGATCGAGCGACTTCCGAACGCCTTCTTCCTGAGGGAAACAACGCTCACCGCGCCCGACGCGCGCATTGCGGCGCTCGTGCGGGAGGCGACCGCCGGCGCAGACGCCAAACTGGATCGGCTACACCGGTTGATGGGCGCCGTGCGCCAGGCGCTGGGGCCCGCCAAGGAATCCGCAACCGTCGGAGACGCGCCACACGCTCAAACTGCCGCCGAAGCCCTCGCGCGCGGCAAGGGCTCGTATCACGACTTTGCGCATTTGTTTATCGCAGGCGCACGCATGATCGACGCGCCGGCCCGCTATGTCAGCGGCTATCTGTTACAGGGCGACCGGCACGCCGATGCATCGGGACACGCCTGGGCCGAAGCGTGGATCGAACATCTGGGGTGGGTGGGGTTCGATCCGGCGCAGGGCGTTTCACCAGGCGAAGCCTATGTGCGCATCGCGACTGCGCCGGACTCCCTCGGCGCCGCCCCGATCCGGGCCGCCCGGATGGGCGGCGGCGACGAACGGATTGACGTTCGGCTGGAGGTCCTGGACGCCGCGCCCTCCGCACGCATCTGGGGCGAGGCGCAGTAGCCGCGCGATCGGTCTGGCGCAGGCGCTTGTGCGAAAAAGCGATTCCCTACAGCAGAAGCCCGCGCCAGCTGTCGTCAGGCGGCTGCGCGCCCCCCGGCCTTGCGCTGGCCTTCACCCGGCTGGAACTCGCCGGCCGGCGTCCAATGCAGACCCTCGGAATCGAAGGAAAAATCCCGGCATCCTGCTGCTTCGAGCGCCGCAATCACGCCCGGCCAAACGCCTTTCTTCGCCCATCGATTGAAACGCGTATAAGTTGTATACCATTTCCCGAATTCCGGCGGCAGATCGCGCCAGGGCGATTGCGTGCGCACAATCCAGAAAACGGCCTCCAGAAACGCCCGGTTATCCCGGCCGGAACACCCCGGATCCCCAATCTTTCCCGGCAAAACCGGCTCGACGGCCTTCCAGAGGGAATCATCCAAGTAAGGGTCAGCCAAGATTTCCTCCCGTTCCCCGTCGGCTTCCGCCGCTCGAAATACAATTACTGGTTGTATGTACTCTATCGTCGGCTTCAGACTTACGCAACCATAAATCGGCAAATTTCCCGTTTAAATTGCATCGACGCCAGCGCTACGATGTATTTGGCTGCGGCCTCGCAGGCATAACCCCAGCTTGCGGGCCAACGCGCCCTGTGGCAAAAGCGGCCATCCGAAAGCGGGGTTCGGTTCCTCCCCGGAGATCGGGTTTTACGTGGCCAAAATCCACACGGCGCTGCAGTAGCTCAGTGGTAGAGCACTCCCTTGGTAAGGGAGAGGTC
>CAZJAY010000286.1:0-2718 GCA_964543915.1 uncultured Methylocystis sp.
GCGCTCGCGCCGCCTGTGCTGCGTCATCGCATGGCGCTCAATTTCTCGGCGCGGCGGGAGATGGGCGTCGAAGATCTGATCCGCCGGCTTGTGGCGCGGATCGGGTGAGCATGCGTGGCGCAATCGAAACCCGTCGCGTCGATCCGGCCGTAACGGCTGCGGACGGGTCCTCTGCGCCGGCATTGGCGGCAAGTCTTCCGCGCATCGTCGCGCGCGCCCACGAGATCAGCGCGAGCGTCGCCTGCGGCGTGCATGGGCGCCGGCGCGCGGGTCCCGGAGAAACTTTCTGTCAGTTTCGGCCCTTCGCATCGGGCGAGGCGTCGACTCTGATTGACTGGCGAAGATCTGCGCGCGGAGATCAACTCTATGTTCGCGAGCGGGAGTGGGAAGCGGCGCATGATTACTACCTATGGATTGACGCGTCGCCCTCGATGGGTTTCGCCTCGTCGCGCGCGAAGGATGACAAATTCGGTCGGGCGCTGACGCTCGGCCTCGCACTCGCTAATCTGCTTGTGCGTGGCGGAGAACGCGTGGCGGCCCTCGGCCTGACTGCGCCCGTTTCGGCGCGAGACATCATCAACCGGCTGGTGCGCGAAATGGTCGCTGCATTAACCGCGCCCGACGAGGATGCGTCCATCCGCGCCGATCTTCCGCCGCCATCGTCGCTGCGTCCGCGCGCGCGCCTTTTGCTGATTTCAGATTTCCTTGTTGATCCGAGCGTGCTTTCAGAGCGTCTCAACGCCTATGCCGCTTCCGGCGCAAGCGGGGCGCTGCTGATGATCGTCGATCCCTGTGAGGAAACCTTTCCCTTCGCCGGAGAGACGCTTTTTCTTGATACGGATGGCGGCGCATCATTTTATGCGGGCGACGCGCAGGCGCTTCGTGACGACTATGAAAAACTTTACGGGGCCCATAAATCGGCGATTGCTGCGGTCGCGCAGCGCGCAGGGTTTCATTTTCTCATCCATCATACCGACCGCCCGGCTTCAGAGGCGGCGCTGGCTCTCATTATGAGCCTTCAGGGCGACGAGGCGAAGCGCTGATGGACATTGCTTTCGCTGCCCCAATGGCGCTCGCAGGGCTTCTCGGCCTCCCGCTGCTTTTTTGGCTTCTGCGCGTTACCCCGCCACGTCCGCGCGAAGTTTTTTTTCCGCCGACGAAAATCCTGCGTGAATTGATCCGTGACAAGGAAACGCCTTCGAAATCGCCCTGGTGGCTTCTCGCCTTGCGACTTGCGCTTGCCGCTGCGCTGATCCTCGCTGCGGCGGGACCGGCGGTTGAGCCGGTAAACGCTTTGGTGACGCAGGCGACGCCAACTCTGCTTGTTATGGATGATGGATGGACGGCAGCGCCTGATTGGGAAAAGCGTATCGGCGTCGCCGCGACGCTGGCGGAAGCCGCAGGACGCATTGGCGCGCCGCTGGCGGTGACGGCGATTTCCGACACTGCGGCGCCGACGCCGATGGACGGCGCGCGGGCGCTTGAGAAAATCCGCGCCATGCGCCCCCAACCGTTTTTGCCGGATCGCGCCGCTGTCGCCGGACATGTGCGCGAATTTGCGCGCGCATATCGCAACTCCCGCATTGTTTGGTTGAGTGACGCAATCGCCAATGGCGGCGCGGCTGATTTTGCGCAGGCGTTGACGGACGCGGCCGCCGCCGGCGCGCAAGTAACGACGATCGCTGGCGCGCACGACACGATGGCGTTGGTCGCGCCCGTCAATGACTCGCGAACGCTCGCCGTCGACGTTTTGCGCGCAAATGTCGGCGACGCCGCCCCGGCGACCGTGATTGCGGAAGATCGTAAAGGCCAGGAGATCGGTCGCGCGCAGGTCAATTTCGGCGTGCAGACGCGCGCTACGGCGCAGTTCGATCTGCCTGTCGAATTGCGCAACGACGTCACGCTGTTGCGGTTAGAAGGCGTGCGCGCCGCCGGGGCCATCGCGCTGCTTGACGCGGGCGCCCGCGTGAGACGCGTGGCCCTCGTGGGCGGCGCGGGTCTCGACGAGGCTCAACCCTTGCTGTCGCCGCTCTATTATCTTGAAAAGGCTCTTGCGCCGTTCGCACAATTACGCCAACCGCGTCCTGGCGTCATTGATCCTGTCGGGGCCATGCTGGCCGAGAAACCGGATGCGCTCGTGCTCGCAGATGTCAGTTTGGCGCCCGGCGAAGCCTATGACGCTGTGGCGAATTTCGTATCGAACGGCGGCACGCTGATCCGTTTTGCCGGACCGCGTCTTGCAAACGCGGCGGACGATCTGCTGCCTGTCCGGCTACGTCGTAACGGTCGCGTGCTGGGCGGAGCCATGTCCTGGGAAACGCCGAAGATGCTGGCCAGTTTCGACGCCGCGAGCCCCTTCGCTGGTCTCGCGACGAACCGCGAGGTCACGGTCCAGCGTCAGGTTCTCGCCGAGCCGGAGCCTGGTCTTGTAGACCGTACATGGGCGCGGCTTGACGACGGCACGCCGCTCGTCACGGCCGAACGGCGCGGCAAGGGCATGATCGTGCTGTTTCACGTCAATGCTGACACAGGTTGGTCAAACCTGCCGATTTCAGGACTTTTTGTGGAGATGCTTCGACGTATCGCCGGTTTCTCGGCCGCCGGCGCCCCGGCTCCCGGAATGGATGCAGACGGCGCCTCAACAGCATCGAACGACGATGCGACCGCATTGCCGCCGCTGCGTCTTCTCGATGGCTTCGGCGCGCTCGGCGCGCCGGG
>CAZJAY010000287.1:0-2701 GCA_964543915.1 uncultured Methylocystis sp.
CCGCAGGGCTCGACGCGGGCGTCTTCTAGCGATGTTTTTCCAGGCGCGTCGGCGCACGCTTTAGGGTAAGCTCCGTCGGAATGATCAATATTCGCAAGATGAAAGGTCTATCGAATGTCGAGAAGCATACAGGCGGCGTCGGTCGCGCTGACATTGGCCCTTTTGATGGGCGCCAGCGCGTCGTGGGCGGAAGAGATGCCGCTGCCGCCATCGGTGGCGCAGGATATGGCGCAAGGTAAATCGGCCGATCCATCCGCAACGCCGTCAGCGGCGAAAACACGCGGAAAGAAAAAGTCCGCGTCGAAACGCGCAAAAGTGAAGGTCAACGGTTCTATCGAGACCGATGAGCGCGCCTCCGAAAATATGGCGACGGGCGCCGATGCGCCCGCCGTTATGCCATCCATGTCCCCATCCGGAGGGGCGGGGCTCAATTTCCGTTTCTGAAACGCTCTCCCGCCGCGCCCTGACCGCAAAGCGCACGTACGCCCGCAATCAGACGTCCGACTCCTTCGGCGGCTGTTTCGGGCGCCAGCGCGCCATAGGCGATGCGTAGCGCACATTCCTGCGTCAGACCGAAGGCGTCGCCAGGGATCGCCGCGACGCGATGTTCGCGGATCAGGCGTGCGACAAAATCCAGTGGCGACATCTGCGTGCGCGGCTTCAGCAAAAAATACAGCGCCCCTTGCGCATCGGGCGCCTTCGCCAGGCCATCGTGCTGGAGCGTCGTCAGCCCCGCCTTCATTTTCGCGCGGGTTTCGCTGAGCGCGCGAATTTTTTCACCGACAAAGGCCGCGCCCTCGGCAATCGCGCCAAGCGCCGCATATTGCGAGACGACCGGCGGGCAGATGATGACGGTGTCCTGAATCTTTTGCATCGCCGTTTCGAGCGCCGCCGGAAAAATAATCCAGCCGATGCGCCAGCTTGCAAATCCATAGGCTTTCGACATGGAGAATAATGTAATTGTGTGACGTTCCGCGCCGACGATCGAGGCGGGCGAAAAATGGCGCGCGCCATCGAAGGTGAAATACTCATAGGCTTCGTCATTGATGTGATAGAGCCCATGTTCAGCGCAAAGCGCATTTACAGCGCGCAACGAAGATTCGGGATAGACGGCCCCCGACGGGTTGTTGGGCGAAACGGTGACGATCGCCCGCGTGCGCGGCGTGATCGCGCGACGCAACGCATCGAGGTCGAGCTGGAAGTTTTCGTCGGTTGGCGTGAGAACCGCACGGGCGTTGGCCATGGCGATCGCCATTTCGTGATTGAAATAAAAGGGGACGGGCAAAATAACCTCGTCTCCAGGGTCAAGAATGGCGAGCGCGGCGTTGAGGAAAGCCTGGTTGCCGCCCGCCGTGACCATGAGCCGCGCGCCCTGCGATGGACCGACGCGGACATTGTTTTCGGATCGCATTTTTTCTGTCAGCGCCGCGAGGAGGGGCTCGATTCCCTCAACGCCCTGGTATTTGTGCAGGGCAGGGTCGGCGCGCAGGGTTTCTGCGGCTGCGAAGGCGGCCGCCGGCGGTCCGTAATTGACGACGCCCTGACCAAGCGAAATCGTTCCCGGGTTGTCACGGATCAGTTGCGCAACCACAGGGATGATCGGGGTCCGGACCGCCTGGAGCCGGCGCGATCCGCCGGAAAGAGTGCCTGCAAAATCAGTCATGCCTGGCTCTGAATAATGACAGCGGAACGGGACGGAAACGGCGGTCCTTCGGGTCGGCACTGGTTTCGCCCTTGCGGGCGACTATATCGGCAAGGGGTACGCCAGACGCGTTCTATACAATTTTCTACGGAGAAGCGACCAATGGAACCCGATCAATATGCGCGCGCAGCAGATCGGCTTCGCGCAGAGTTCGCTGGTCGTCGGTCGCGCGTCCCGGCCGCTTTTGCCGCATGGGAAACGGCCCTCCCGTCATACGCGGAAAGGGCGCGCGGCGATGGCGTCAACACGGATTACTTCGACGGAATGATCTCGGATGCGCTTGCGCTCTTCGAAGACTTCGAGGCGGCGACGTCGCCGGCGTTTGCGGACGGCGCGCGGGGCTCGCTTTGGGCGCATCAGGAAGTTGGAGATTTCGAGCGTCTCGATCCGCGCGGAGACATCGATGTGCGCAAGGTGAAAGAAATCGCCGATCGATATGCGGCGTCGCCTTTTCTCGAAAATGAATATTTCAGCTGGTGTCTGATCGACAGTCTCATTGGCGCCGAGATCAGGGCGTTCACGCGGGCGATGCTTTCCACCCGCTATGGCAGTGCGCCCGGCGATCCGGCGTTTTTCGCGGCGCGCGGCGATGCGTCGAAATACCGGATTCTGCGGCCGATATTCGATGTGATCGGCTTCATCGTGAATTACGGGACGCCGGCCGCGATCGGTTACTGGGCCGTTGAGAATGGCCATGAAATCATCGGCGGCTTGTTTTACGCCGTCGCCGCGATGGGCGTATTCGCCTTTGTTGCGAGTTTCAATCGCCGAAAGGCGGTGCGAGCGCGCAACGCGGCGATGCTTGCGAAAACCGGAGAAATCTACGCAGCGCTCGCGCGCGAAACCGTTCCCGTCGAAACGCTTGGGGATCGGATCGGCGAAGCGACTGCGCTTGGCGTGAGATTCGACAGGACCGTCCTTTCGCTCATGGAATCGCAGGCAGGCGGCAATCCCGGGCGCGGCGCGTCGTTTGCGCAGCCGGCGCCTACGTCCGCCTAG
>CAZJAY010000288.1:0-2004 GCA_964543915.1 uncultured Methylocystis sp.
AAAAATTCTTCTGGGCAACGTAGCGAAATCGGAGGCGACAGAGGCTGCAATCAAGCAGACCTATGAGTAAGCCGCGAAACACCAGAAACCGGATACCGAATATCACGCCCATCACATACAGGTCGCCACGGAAGACGACGCGAAGAAAGCGCTGACGCGTGTGAAGGGCGGAGAGGACTTCGGCAAGGTCGCGGATGAAGTCTCGAAAGACCCCGGCTCGAAGGGCGGCGATCTCGGCTGGTTCACCCGCGACCGCATGGTGCCCGAATTCGGCGACGCCGTAGCGAAGATGAAGCCAGGCCAGATTTCGGATCCGATAAAATCCCAGTTCGGCTGGCACATCGTGAAGCTCGACGAAAGCCGCCCGAAAACATTCCCGCCCCTCGATCAGGTCAGGGACCAGGTGTCCCGCTATGTCGTCCAGAAGGCGCAGAGCGAACTGGTCCTGAAACTACGTGAGAACGCGAAGATCGAGCGCGCCGATCAACCGGCTGACGCCGCCAAACCCGCTGCAAAGCCTGAAGAAAAGAAATAATCCGCGCGGATCCGCCAGCGCGCGGCCTCGTCGCCGCGGCTGTCGTCTCGCTGTCTCCAAACGCATTGATCATGCGCGCCTCGGGCGCGCATGACGCATCGCCCCGCATTTCAAGGTGATTTCATGGCTCATGACGCGCCGCTCTCGCCCCTCGCGCCGAAGTCGACTCCCGATGTCGCGCCCATGGAAGGGGTGCGTTTCGCGGCCGGCGCCGCCGGCATTCGCTACAAGGGGCGCACCGATGTCATGCTCGCGATCATGGACGCGGGCGCGTCGGTCGCAGGGGTGTTCACGAAATCGAAATGTCCGTCGGCGCCGGTGGATTGGTGCCGGGACCGTCTGAAAGGCGGCACGGCTCACGCCCTGCTCGTCAACTCCGGCAATGCGAACGCCTTTACCGGCAAGATTGGGGCGGACGCCGTCAAACGGGCCGCAAAAATCGCCGCCGCCGCGACCGGCGCGAAGGAGCGCCGGATTTTTGTCGCCTCGACCGGCGTGATCGGCGAACCGCTCGATGCGTCGAAATTCGACGGCGTGCTGGATCGACTGGCTGTGGAAGCGCGACCTGATGGCTGGCTCGACGCCGCCCGCGCGATCATGACGACAGACACCTATCCCAAGCTTGCGACGCGCAAGACCCGGATTGATGGCGTCGACGTGACGATCAGTGGTTTCGCCAAGGGCGCGGGGATGATCGCGCCTGACATGGCGACCATGCTCGCCTTCGTCTTCACCGATGCGGCGATCGGGCCGGAAGCCTTGCAGACGATGCTATCGAAATCGGTCGAGACAAGTTTCAACGCCATCACCGTCGATAGCGACACATCGACATCGGACACACTCCTTCTTTTCGCCACCGGCGCCGCGCGCAAACGCGGCGCGCCGAAAATCGAAAAGGCGAGCGATCGTCGTCTGCTCGCCTTCAAACATGCATTGTCCGAAGTGTTGCTCGATCTCGCGCATCAGGTCGTCAAGGACGGCGAAGGCGCGCGCAAATTTGTCGAAATCGTCGTCACCGGAGCGGAGAATGCACGGGCCGCGAGGCGCGTCGCCCGCGCGATCGCCAATTCACCGCTGGTGAAAACCGCCATAGCTGGCGAAGACGCAAACTGGGGCCGTATCGTCATGGCGGTCGGCAAGGCGGGCGAAAAGGCGGAACGCGCCCGACTCTCGATCTGGTTTGGCGGCGTGCGCGTCGCGCACAAAGGCCTGCGCGATCCAAATTACGACGAAACGGAAGTGTCGGAGATCATGAAACGACAGGAGATCGTTATAATTGTCGATCTCGGCGTTGGAACAGGATCAGCGACCGTCTGGACCTGCGATCTGACGAAAGAATATGTCGCTATCAACGGCGATTATCGGAGCTGATCCGGAATCACCCCGAGCATGAATAAAAAACCCGGCGTTTCCGCCGGGTTTTTTGTTTAGCGGGCGTTTTTCTGGATCGCATCCATCAATTTCGCCTT